>DASYTX010000211.1:0-6317 GCA_036001865.1 Terriglobales bacterium | reverse complement strand
GCGCTGATTGGCAGCGCGGTGGGCGCTGGTGGTGGCACCGGCGTCGCTTACGCCACAGGCAAGAAGGATGTAGGCTTCGGGATCGAGCGCCGGCTGACCTTCCGCCTGACCCAGCCGCTCACCACTCGCCGCTGACATCGAAGCTGCGGTTCAGAAAAAGGGGCGCCGAGAGCGTGCGCCCCTGTGTATGGCCCCCTCCGCAGAGTCGGGAACCGCCGAGCATAGTTCCAAATTGGGAACTCGGGTTGACCTTGGTCAGCGCTCTTACCAGATTGAAATAACACCATTTAGGTAGAACTCGCCGGTTGCTGTTCCTTCTCGAAGTTCCCATTTCGGGAACTCGATCCTGCCCAGGGTCATGACGGCTCTCACTCCCGCTCGGTCAAGTGGCTCATTCGCAAGTGCTTGTGCCCAGGTTCTTAAAAAGGAACGGTGCCTGCTCATCTTTTAGTGCATGCCTCCCGTACCCGAGATTCTGACTCGCTGTCCGCAGTGCCAGTGCTCCCTCACACAGGTTGTCTTCGAGCACGGCAGCGATGCCGCCTTGTGGACGGAGGGGCAAGATGGCGTCCTGCACGCCAATCCCGCGGCCGCCAGATTGCTCGGTTATGACCAGCAGGAACTGTCGTCGGCGCGGCTGCGCGAGCTCGCTCCCGAAGTCGTCGCCCGGCTGGAGAGGGTGGGCGAGGCTGACAGCGGGATCCAGGAGACCTACTGCGGCACGCGCGATGGCCGCTCGCTCCCGGTGGAGGCCACCATCACCCAAGTGATGGTGGAGGGGCGCGCGTTTCGTTGCGCCTTCCTGCGCGACATCAGCGAGCGCCGCCACCTGGAGGAGCAACTACGCGAAGCGCACAAGATGGAAGCGGTGGGCCGGCTGGTTGATGGCGTGGCCCACGACTTCAACAACCTGCTTACCGCCATCATGATTTACTCCGGCCTGCTGGTCAGCCAGATGACCTCGCAGAGCCCGCTGCGCCGCCACGCCGATCAGATCAACCTGGCGGCCGAGCGCGGCCGGCAGCTCATCGGGCAGCTCCTCGACTTCAGCCGCCGCCATCCCGCCGAGTCCAAAGTCATCTCCCTCAGCGACCTGGTCGAGGGCATGCGGGAGATGCTGCAGCGACTGCTGGGTGAGCACATCGACTTGAGTGTCCGCTGCCGGCCCGGCATCGGCGCCGTGCACGCCGACCCGGCGCAGATCGAGCAGGTGATCATGAACCTGGCGCTCAATGGCCGCGATGCCATGCCGGAGGGCGGCAAGCTGCGCATCGAGACCGCGGAAGTGCAGGTGGACGAGAGCCACGCCCGCACCCGCCTGGGCCTGGCGGCCGGCTCCTACGTGCGGCTCTCCGTCAGCGACAGCGGCCACGGCATGGATGCCGCTACCCGCTCCCACGCTTTCGAGCCGTTCTTCAGCACCAAGGAACGGGGCCGGGGCACGGGCCTGGGACTGTCCACGGTCTACGGCATCGTGCGCCAGAACGGCGGCCACGTGGAGATCGATAGCCAACCTGGAAAGGGCACCACGGTGAGCATTCTGTTGCCGCGCGTCGCCGATTCTGCCGAACACGGTCCCCGCCGCCGGCGCGAGCGTGAATTCTCGGGTTCGGAGACGGTGCTGCTGGTGGAGGACGAAGAACTGGTGCGGCGTTCCATCCACGACATGCTCACCCATAAGGGCTACCACGTTCTGCAGGCGCGGCATGGGCGTGAGGCCATGCTGATCGAGCAGCGGTACCCCGGGCCCATCGACCTGATGGTGACCGACCTGGTCATGCCCGACATCAACGGCCGGGAGCTGGCGGAGCGCCTGCAGGGCTCGCGCCCAGAGATGCGGGTGCTGTTCATCTCCGGCTATGGCGACGATCCCCGCCTGCTGCAACTGGGGGAGCAGGGCAAGGCGTTTTTCCGCAAGCCGTTTACCCCGGCGGCGCTGTCGCAGAAGGTTCGCGAGGTGCTGGCGGCGGCACCGGCGGTGTCGGCGTGAGGTGACTATGGTCACCGTGGGAGTTCAGGAGGACAGTCATAAAATGAGCGCCAGTTCCACTTCGGTTCTCGATATGCCGGGCCGCGAAGAGCCTTTCCGGGCGGAGATGCTGAACCTGCTCATCGTGGATGATGAACGGGCGGTGCGGGATGGGTGTCGCGAGGTCGCGCACTCGCTGGGCTACAGCACCTTCGTGGCGGAGAACGCTGAGCATGCCTACAAGGTCCTGGAGTCGCAGAACATCGATGTCGTCCTGCTCGACATGAAGCTGCCCGGGGCCAGCGGGCTGGAATTGCTGCAGCAAGTCAAGCAGCGGAGGTCGGAGGCCGAGATCATCGTGATCACCGGCTACGCCACCGTGCAGTCGGCGGTGCAGGCCATGAAGATGGGCGCCTACGACTACGTCACCAAGCCCTTCAACCTGGAAGAGCTTCGCCTGCTGTTGGAGCGGGTGGGCAACCACCTGCGGCTGGCTAGCGAGAACCGCGTCCTGAAAGAGAAGATCAAGTCCAAGCAGGGCTTCGGCGGCATCATAGGGCGCTCGCCGGAGATGGAAAAGCTCTACCGGGTCATCGCCAAGGTGGCGCGCAGCACCCACCCGGTGCTGGTCACCGGCGAGAGTGGCACCGGCAAGGAACTGGTGGCGCGCGCCATCCATTTTTCCGGCCCTTTCCGCGACAAGCCCTTTATCCCTGTCGACTGCGGCTCCCTTGTCCCCACCCTGATCGAAAGCGAGCTGTTCGGCTACGTGAAGGGCGCCTTCACCGGCGCGGTCCGTGCCAAAGAAGGACTGCTGTCGATCGCCGAAGGCGGCACGGTGTTCCTCGACGAAATCGCCGAGCTGCCCGTGGACCTGCAGGCCAAGCTGCTGCGCGCCATCCAGGAGAAGGAGATCCGCCCCGTAGGCAGCACCAAGCGCGTGCCCACCAACGTGCGCATCCTGGCGGCCACCAACCGCGACCTGGAAACCGCGGTGGAGCAGGGCACCTTCCGCAAGGACCTGTACTTCCGCCTCAACGTGGTCAATCTCCGCATCGTACCGCTGCGCGAGCGCAAGCAGGACATCCCTCTGCTGGTCGACCATTTCCTGCAGCGACTGTCGAAATCCAGCGGCACCGAGCGCAAGCTCAGCGATGAGGCCATGAAGCTGCTGCTCTCCCACGACTGGCCCGGCAACGTGCGCGAGTTGGACAACTGTTTGGAGCGCGCCTGCGCTCTCAGTTCCGGTCCGGTGATCCAGGTGGCCGACCTGCCCACCACCATCCAGAACGTGCAACTGCAGCCCACTGGCACGCCCGCAGGGGTGAAGATCGTTCCCATCGCGGAAATGGAAAAGCAGGCCATCCTCGGCACCATCGACCAGTTGCACGGCGATAAGCTGCTCGCCGCCCGGCTGCTGGGCATCGGCAAGACTACGCTCTACCGCAAGTTGAAAGAGTACGCCTCCCAAGACTGAACGGGGTGCTGGCAGAGGTTTCCACTATGGGACGCCAGGTACGGTCGGCTCCGCCTAACTCGCGTATTTTCAAATGGCTTTTCTCTGGCCAGTCGCTTGCAGTGGACGAAGGCATGATCCTGCTGGTCACATCTTCCCCGCGCGCTCAGCAGTGCGTGACCGACATCGAGAAGACGACCGGAGAACGCGCTCAGGTCTGTCCCAGCCTGAAGAGCGCAGCCAAAGCTCTGCGCTGCCAGGAATGTTCCGCGCTGGTGCTGGACCAGGTTCTGCTCGACGCCGATCCTGCCGCCGCTGACGTGGTGCTGAACGAGGCCGACACGGCTATCCCGGTTTTTGTCAACCTGGCCATCACCAGCAGCGAACGCCTGCTGGCCGACGTACGCGCCGCCCTGCGGCGCCGCGAGAAGGAACGCGTCATGGCCACCCGCGAGGCCGAGTCCCTGCTGCGCAGCCAGTTGAGCGAAGCACTTACCGGTATCCTGCTCTCTTCTCAGCTTGCTCTGGCGGTGCCCGCACTGCCCGCGGCCGCGCAAGCCCGCATGCGCTCCGTCTACCAGCTCGCTATGGCCATCCGCCATCGCCTGGAGCCGGTGAACTAGTCGGCTGCGCAAGACGGTGGCGCAGACCTGAGAGTGACACGCACGCCCTCGGGTGGCGCAGGCCTTCAGGCCTGCGATCGGCGGTGGAAAAAGAAGGGTGGCGCAGGCCGTCCGCATGTGCAGTGAGAACAGCGCGGCGGCACGAGCAGGTGGATCCTTCGAGCCCTCGCAGAGGGCGGAAGAGTGTAGCCCGGGGCGTCAGCCCCGGGTAGATGTAAAAAACGAGTGAGCCCCGGAGGGGCGACAGAAGTTCTCATGCACAGGCCTGCGATCGGCGGTGGAGAAAAGACGCGGCTTCAGCCGCTGAGGGACTAGAAATCGATTCTTTGGCAGCGTTGAACTGAAGCAGGAATCAGGACGCCACTCGCGCCCTCCCCAAAGCGGCACTGACCAGCACATGCTGGTCAGTGCCGCGCTTTTGCCGACAGCCACCTTGACCTGCACTCAGTAGCCTGCCAGACAACTCGCCGTCCAGAGCCGCACTCTTATCTCGAGATGCCATACCCCTGTGGCACGTAGGTGACTCTATGCTTTGGACCATCTTTGCCATTCTGCTGATCCTCTGGCTGTTGGGCTGGGGATTTCACGTGGCCGGCAGCCTCGTCCACCTTTTGCTGGTCATCGCCCTCGTTGTGCTGGTGATTAACCTGATCACGGGCCGGCGAACGGTCTAGCCGACTTGTAAGGCGAAAAACAGAGCTGCCGCTGGACCCGGACCGGGTCCGCCCGGCGTGGGAGTGCGCGTGGAGCCGCCAGTACGATGCGCAGCGCCCCAACGCAAGCTATTGCAGCGAAAGGCGCTGTGGCATCCCGCTTCTCTGTCCAGCATCTAACGCTTTCATTGTGGCAACGACTTCCGTGGCTGCGTGGCGCAGCCGGTAGCAAGAATCACCGATGCACACGCCCGTAGAAATTCCTCAAGTTGAATCCAACATAGCTTCCGCCACTTCGGCACAGGTTGCACCCGGCATCGATCGCGAGGCGCTGGCGCGCCGCATCGATGAGCTCGGGGAGTGGTTCCACAACTTCGACCTGCACGGCGTGCCCACCGCCCCCGGCCATTTCCTGGGCGATTACCCTGCGGTCAAGTGGAAGCCTATCGAGCCTTTTGTGCCGCGCGACTTGAGTGGCGCGAGCGTGCTGGATATTGGCTGTAACGGCGGGTTCCACTCCATAGAAATGAAGAAGCGCAATGCGCACCGGGTCCTCGGTATCGATGTCGACGACCGCTACCTGGCGCAGGCGCGCTTCGCTGCCGAGACCCTGGGGCTGGAAATTGAATTCGAAAAGCGTTCTGTTTACGACGTGGACAGCATCCCCGGGCAGTTCGACTACGTTCTGTTCATGGGCGTCCTCTATCACCTGCGCTATCCCCTGTACGCGCTGGATAAAGTTGTCAAGAAGCTGGGTGGCACGCTGCTGTTCCAAACCATGGTCCGCGGCTCCCAACAGGTTTGCCGCTGGGAGCGGAACTATCACTTCTGGAACAAGTCAATCTTTGAGGACCGCGATTTCCCCTGCGCGTATTTCATCGAGGACAGCTACGCCAACGATCCCACCAACTGGTGGATCCCCAATCGCGGCGCGGCCGAGGCCATGCTGCGCAGCTCGGGACTAAAGATCGTGGAGCACCCGGAGTCGGAGACCTGGATTTGCGTCCCCGGGGACGTCAAGAGTGGCGGCCGCTACATCCTGGACGCCGAGTTGGCTGGCGAGCTGTAGCGACGGCAATTCAGAACCGAGGAGAGCTGAATGGTCGAAGCCGTGATGCTGTGGAACGAGCCCAACAACCTGTCCCATTGGGATTTCAAGATTGATCCCGAATGGAAGGCGTTCGCCGACATGGTGGTCCGCGCTTCACGAGCTATCCGCCGGGAAAATCCCGAGCTGCCCATCGTGCTCGGCGGCATCTCTCCCATCGACCCTAACTTTGTCGAACTGATGGGCTCCCTCGGCGTGCTCGACGCGGTTGACGTCGTTGCCGTGCACGGCTTTCCCTTGGACTGGAACCACTGGAGCATCCACCAGTGGCCAGAAAAGATTGCAGAGATCCGCGCCGTTACCAAGCTGCCCGTCTGGGTCTCGGAGGCCGGCGCTTCCTCCTTCGGCGCGGAAGCGGTACAGATGTTCGGGCTACAGAAAACCGCCGAGCTTCTGCTGCCCTGTGTCGAGCGCGTTCACTGGTACAGCCTGCTCGACCTGCCCGCCACCTGGACCGCCACCACCCGCCACAAGGAATCGGAAGGCAGCGCCTACTACCGCCACTACT
>DASYTX010000210.1:0-21884 GCA_036001865.1 Terriglobales bacterium | reverse complement strand
GCCGGATTGTTCGCACCTGGTTCACGAAATCTATTCTCTTGCCGGACTGGAATACCCCTACGTGCCCTCCATTGATCTCTATCAAGGCATGGAACCGTTTGTGCGTGTGGCTGGTGCTCAACACGGGGACCTGATCGTCTGGCGAAGCCACGTCGGCATCGTAGTTGATCCAGGAGCGCGTTCTTTTTATAGCTCCACGCGCTCCGGTCTGCGTATCGACTTCTACGATTCAGACTACTGGCGTCGGCACGGGAAGCCGCGGTTCTATCGCTATTTGCTGCCGAATCGCGTTCTGCTCCAGGCCGCGCAAAGGCCTGGCGGGCCTAAGGGCAACGTTGCCGATGATCCCACTGCTGAGCGTCGTACTATGGCTGCCAAGGTCGAGGCCGAGGGCTACCCAGCACCTACAGTCTCACCGCCGGACACCACGAGTATTGTCGCTACAGCACCGCGCTTGCCCGCGGTAATCCTCCTGACCTCAGACCGAAACCTGAGCCGTAGGGAAGTTGAAGAAGGTGTACTGCGGCACAGCGAAGCAATGACGACTGTCCTGACCGCCAATACGACTCCGCCATTCATGGGTCGCATTCTTATCTTCGAGTCTCTTCGGGTGGAGAAACCAAAGCTCAAGGGCAACCGCGGCTCTGTTGAGGCGAGGTTTGGATCCGTGGTCACTTTTAAGGACCGCCGGGTGGAGCAGAAGCAGCGCAATGAGAAGGTCCGGCTAAAACTTCAGCATGGGCCCGAAGGATGGCTGCTGAATTTTCCGCAGGATCGAGCCTACGTGAGCAGCTCTGCTGCCGTGTCGTTTCTGGCGACACAGTTGGCGCAGAGGGCCGCCGCCAATCGGAGCAAGCACGAACAACAAGACTTGGCCAATCTGCTGGTCCTTCTCCTGGAGAAGTGATTCCGTCTGCGATTCGAGTTCAATCGCACCCTATTCAGCCCTAAGGTGGCTGGTCCTGCACCGCCAATCAAGGGCAGAATGCCAAGCGCCAAATGCCAAGTGCTATTCTTTCCCTCGTGAAATCGTTGCTGCGCTTCAACTACGACAACGCGCTGGAGAGTGCCGTCGGCGCGGAAGGCCTGAGCGCTACAGATCTCGACGAGTCCGCTGCGCGCGAGGCGCTGGCAGCATTCCGCCGGCGGGTAGACTCGGGCGAGGTCGGCTTCCCGCGTCTGCACGAGGACCGCGCCACGCTGCGCGCCGTCCAGGAGTTTGCCGAAGACCTGCGGCCCGAGATTGAAGATGCGCTCGTGGTAGGCATCGGCGGCTCGGCGCTGGGCGCCTACGCGCTGGATATCGCCATGCGCGGCCCGCATCCGGTACAGGTTGCGACCGGCGGCAAACCCAACGGCAAAGCGCGCCCGGCCCGTCCCCGGCTTATCGTCCTCGATAACATTGATCCCGGGTTCGTTGCCGCGGCCCTCGAGCGGCTCAACCCCAAGCGCACCGCGGTCTGCGTGATCGCCAAGTCGGGCACGACCGCCGAGACTATGGCCGTCTTCATGATCGTGCACGCCTGGATGCGCGCCGCACTTGGCAGGCGGGCGCGCCCTCAGATCGTCGCCATCACCGATGCTCACAAGGGCGACCTGCTGGCCATTGCCAAACAGGAGAACTTCCCGCTGTTTTTCATCCCTGGGAACGTGGGCGGACGTTTCAGCGTGTTCACGCCTGTGGGTCTGCTGCCCGCTGCGCTGATCGGTCTGGATGTGGCCAAGCTCATGCGCGGCGTGCGCGACGCCAGTGCCATCTGCTGGAAGCCGCTGGCCGCGAACCCTGCGCTCCAGTCGGCGCTCGTCCACCACGCGCTCGACCGGAATCGCGGGAAGCGCATCGAAGTGGTGTTCGCCTACTCGCAGTATCTCTGGGGCGCGGCCTTCTGGTATCGGCAACTATGGGCGGAAAGCCTGGGCAAGCGCTTCGACCGTAGCGGCCATCTGGTCGAAACTGGCCAAACGCCCGTCGCTGCCCTCGGGGTCACCGACCAGCACTCACAACTGCAGCTTTATATGGAAGGGCCGCGCGACAAGATGATCACCTTCTGGCAAGTGGAGAAACCGCGCGCCGACCTGCGCATCCCTCGCGAGTTTTCCAACTACGATTCCTGCGCCTACCTCGCCGGCAAGAGCCTTTCAGCGCTGTTCGACGCCGAGCGCCGTGCCACCGAAGCCGCCCTCACCCAGGCGCAACGCCCCAATTGCCGCTGGACCCTGCCGCGCGTGGACGAGTACACCGTCGGCGCTTTCTTCCAGACGCTCGAATTCCAGACCGCCTTTGCCGGCGAGCTCTACGGAGTGGACACCTTCGACCAGCCCGGCGTCGAATTGGGCAAGCAGCTGACCTACGGCCTCATGGGCAGGAAAGGCAAATGGCCGTCGCTTCCCTCGCGGACTTCAGCGGCGCGCAAGGGCCCCGCATTGCGCCACGCCTGATCCGCCCTCACGCCGCGAGATCGGGGGCGGCGTCTTCGGCGGCCTTCACTGCCATCGGTTGCCCCGCCAAGAGTGGCCATCCCTTGCGCAGCACATACTCCAGCCAGACGCCAGCCGTGGACGAACAGCAGGACAGCTAAAGAGCCGATTTCGTGGTTGGACATGGGCCGAAGACGTCCGCACTATCGACTGGGGCGTAGAGACCTAGCAGGCTACGTCTCTACTTTCAGCTCTACTTCCCGTCCTGCAAATGTGCTTCCAGGAACCAGAGGTCTTTGTCAACCTGCCGCGAGACCTCGGTCAACAGGTCGGAGGTGGACTTATCTTCGAGGTCGTCAGCCTTGTCGATGGCCGCGCGAATCCCCGCCGCCAGCTTAGCCATCCGCTGTGTCAGCGCCCGCACGTGCTCCTCGCCCTTGACCGCGTCGAGGTCGTACTCGGGGATGCTGGAGGTGGCAGCGATCAGCCGCGCCGTGCCCAGCGCCGTCCCGCCCAGGGCGGTTATCCGTTCCGCGATCAGGTCAGTGTGGGCCTCCAGGTGGGTGGCAACTTCGTCGAACAGCTCGTGGAGCTGGAAGAATTCTATGCCCTTGACGTTCCAGTGCGCCTGCTTGGCCTGGGTCTTCAAGTCGGAGACATCGGCCAGCCGCGCGTTCAGCACGTCGACAATCTGCTGGCGCTTGTTTTCCGGGATATCAATGCTCGTACGAAAGAATCTTTGCTGAGTTGCGATTGCCATATCCTTCTCCTTTATCTTCGTTAATTTTGGATGTCGCCGGCGGGCGCGCGTTGCATTTTTCTCTGCGGCAAAACTGCAGCTTGCACACCAGCGCTGCTGCAGCTTTTGGCATCTGAACTGGAGATGCGCTGGCTGGCCGCTTTCGCCATCGACAGGGGACTGCTGCAGAGGTTGGGCGGCGTTGGCCTGGTCGTGCTCGGCCTGGCGGACAATTCTCTCGTCCCGCTACCGGGCAGCGTGGACGCGCTCACCATCGTGCTGGCCGCGTCCAGGAAAGAATGGTGGTGGTATTACGCACTTATGGCCGCGGTGGGCTCGGTGTTGGGCGGCTACCTGACCTACCGCCTGGGATCCAAGGGCGGCAAAGAGGCGCTGGAAAAGAACCTGTCGAAGGACAAGGCGGCCAAAGCCTACCGCGCCTTCGAGCGCTGGGGATTCGGCTCCGTGTTCGTGCCAGCCCTGCTGCCGCCTCCTGTCCCTATTGTTCCCTTCCTCCTGACCGCCGGCGCCCTGCAATATTCGACGCGCAAGTTCCTCGCCGCGCTTGCCGCCGGACGGGCCGTGCGCTACACGCTACTGGCCTGGCTGGGATCGGTTTATGGGGCCCACATCTTCCGCTTCTTCGGCAGGTACTACAAGCCGGTTCTGATCGTGCTGGTCGCGCTGGCAGTGATTGGCGGGATGGTGGCGGTGGCGCTCCTCATGCGGCGCAGGAAGGTGAAGCGGGAGACCCGCCAAGCGAAGGCGGCGTGATCGACGCCTCAACCTCCAATAGTTAACGTAAAGTGGGCCGGGGTCTCGCTGACGCTGCGCTCAAACTGCTTCCATGCGGCCTGGCTGATGCCCTCCGGCTTTGTGGGGAGGCTGTCATCTAGCTGGAGGATGCGGCCATGAGTTTTCTCTTGAAGTCTCTCCAGCAGAGGCGGAAATGGCATCTTCCATTTTTTCTTTTTCGCCATTTTCTTGTTCACCGGAATAAGAGCGACCAGGTCCGGGCTATGCATGCGCTCCAGACCGAGGTCGCGCAAGGTGGCGTTATGGCTGCCGTGATGCCCGACCTTATAGAGCACCGTTCGTGCCAGCAGGTCTTCCGCCGTGACCGTGGTCCTGGCGCCGTGTTCGTCGTTGACCCGCCACTCCTGGTCGTCCCATGATTCCCAGTTCCCCACCTGAGCGTCGGCGGGAAAAAGCAGGACTTTCCCGCTCGCGGTTAGCTCAATTGCCAGGACCAGGCTGGTGTTGTTGGTGTCGCTGTCCAGCTTCAGCGCGAGATAAGTGGCAAGATTCAGCCAGTCCATATCGATGGTGCGCCACTTATCCGTCCCGAAATATTGGCGCTTGAAAAAGTCGTGGTTGCCTGCTTCTTCCGGCGAGATCCGATGACAGGCGTCGAACGGGAATGTGAGGTCGCGCTGCTCGAGATCGCCATAGGAACACTTCACATCGCTGTCCGCGCCCAGCGTGGCAGCGAAAAACGCCATTTCCTCGTTGGGTGTGGAATCAGTGAGCCCGTAAACCTCGCCGCCCTTCTTGGTCGGGTCGCTCTTCTTGATCAGCTTTTCATTGTGCGGCGGTCCAAGGACGTAGATGCGGACACCCGGTATTCCCGCAAGCGTCACCGGAGCATCACTGGGGCGGCAGTAGCGCGGCGCTCGCTCGGAATACTGCTTGACCGCCTTGAGCGCGTCCTCGGTGGTCTCTTTGCCACTGGCCCCGAAGAAGTCAAGCAACTCGTTGACGCGCCCCGCGGCAAGCTGGGCGCCGGCGGCTGTCAGCCGCTGCGCAGTCGCACGGAGGGCCTTCTCGTTTTCCTTGCGACGAGTACGCAGTTTTCGCGCCAGGTTATCAGAGGGATCTTCGGTCCAAGCCAACCACAGATCGTGGACTTTGATCTTCTCCTCGAAGATTTCGCGTGCCTGTAGGAAGCCCGAGAGGTGGTCCCAATGTTCATGGGTGGCGACCAGCAGGTCGATCTCGCCCCCGGTGGAAGCGGCAATGTCCTCCGCCACTTTCTTCATCACGTCTTCTTGGTTCTCCGTACCTAGGAGCACGCCACAGTCAATCAGCATGTAGAAGGGGTCGCCATCTTCCTTGGGAAAAGCCAGGAGAAAGCAATCCCCCAGGCCCTGGCGGTACATGCGCACACAGACCCCGTTCTTTGGCGGTTGCAGTCCCTCGGACCGTTTCTTGCGGAAGGCGTCAATAGATTCGCGGTTACTCACAATCACCTCCGAGGTTTCGCTCCGGGGCCCGTTAAAACTGGCGATGCAGCATGGCAAAGGTTTCGGCTTGCTCATCGGCGTCGCGCTCCCCGAAGTACGTCTTATGCAACGAGTGGAGCGCAGGGGACGTTTCGAACTCTCGCTGCCGTCGCAGCCTTGCGTCGCTCATGATGTTCTTGATAATGCAATAGCGCGCCCTGCCATTCTCCCGGTCGACCAGGAGGGTGCAGCCACCGCGAAATACGAGCGTTGGCGACCCGTTGTCGCTGGGATCGAGTTTCTCCACTCGTTTTTGTGTCATTTCCAGGATGAGGTCGACATTGAGTTGGCCGTCTGGGCCTACGCGGCGCAATGGGCGCAAGGAGTGGACCTCAACCTTGGGTCGGCCGTCCTTGTCACGCTTAATGGTAGGAGGAGCGTCAGGGCCGGTGGCCAAACCCAGCATGGTTGCGGTCGCCTTCGGGAGCTTGGACACCCATGCATGAACCAGCACGGCATTGCTCTTCATCTGTTGAAACACGACGCTGCGATCACAGGACAGGTCCCAGGCGGTCTGAAGGCCTTTCAGCAGTTCCGGCAAACCGGGGAGGTCGGCAGCCGGCTTCTGCCAGCGCAGGCTGTCCAAGGAAAGCGTGCGCACGTCGCGGGGATAGATGCCGCGGCGTCGAAAGGCTTCGATGACGGCAATGCGATAGCCCAGGTCGTCGTCGGGAACGATGTCCTCGTCGGCCGTCAGCAGGGCCCGCAGATACTCGCCGAAGGTGAGGTCGACGGGAGGGCAATAGTCCAAAGCGCGGATGCACATAGTGAGCACGTGCTGTGCGGACTTGCTCGCCTCCTGCGCCAGCCGGTTCACCAGGTCGGGGGAGATTTCTCCTTCCGGCAATACCCCTGTGCCGCTGGTGGCTATGCGCAGCAGATCTGCAATCCGATGTTTGTAGATTGACAGAAACGCGTCGAAGACCGCAGCCACCAGGATGGCGCCCCGGTCGTGCGCTTCCATCACCGTATACAGGGCGCCGGGATCGGGCACGGCCGGCTCCCACTGCCGCGTCAGCGGGTTGATTCCGCCGATGGCGGACCGCAAAGCTCCGTAGCGGCCGATGGCTTCCCCAAACTGCTGCGCCAGTTCGCCCAGCAAACTCTGCTTCCCGAGGTCCCCCCTGGTCTTCGCGATCTGGTGCCGCAGCGCCTCGGGATAGGTGAAGTGCTGGAAGAGGGCCACCATGTCGGCGAAGGCCTCGTGAAACGCGAGGACATCGGGGTTGCTGGATTCGCTAAAGCGGGGGTGAATGCCGTCCAGCAGGGCATGCGTGGTTTCGTGCGCGACGATGTCGTGCGAGAGGCAGGTGAACACCGTGCCGCCGGGCAGGCTCCTGCCGGGATCGGCAGCCGACGCCGGAAAGTAGCCGAAGAGCAGCGCCTTCTTCACCGGGCTGTAATATGCGTTGGCTTCCCGCAAGGCGTGGGGATAGATGCGCAGCCGCGGCACATATTCGTCCACACGTTTCCCGTTGACCTCACGGCGGGACGACCACAGTGCCAGCCTCCCCAAGGCCCTTTCAAAGTGTCCGAGAGTCGTCATGGTCACGGCGTAAACCATTTGCTGATGGAATTGCGGATTGCCTTCTGAGGGCGCCAGGCCATCGTGCGCGAGCACGTGAGGATGATTAAGGTCCACGGGAGCGTAGAAGGATTCGCTGGCGGGATCGTAGTCGATTATTTCGACGTATTCGCCCACCGGGCCCGGCTGGAGTAAGTCCTTGCCGTCGGGCCCGACCTCCCACGGCACTTTGAGCGTGGCCTGGTTTAAGACTGCCGTGTCCAGCACGGTATCCAGACTGGGATCGAAGGCGTAGGCGCGCAACCTGCGAAAGGCGGGAGGCGGGGCCTCCGCCTTTGCCTGCCGTTGCGGCAAAGGCGGAACACTGGGATATGGAACTATCGCTTGGGCCATCTGCCGCTCCTTTGCAACATGAATTTGCGCGCCCGCTGGCGCGCGGTTCGCACGCCAGCAAGGTGCTTGGACCTGACCGCGGCTACGCGGCCGACATCGCCTTCTTCGCCACGGCTGCTATCTCGCTTCTGCGGACGCGGACCCCATAAACTCCGGTGCCGCCGCTGAAGTTGTAGTGTCGGATCTGGACGTGATAGATGCCGGGGGAAAGGTCGCTTACGATCCTGGCATTAAGACCGCTGCCGCTGTCGTCATCCTCGGCGATGGGCTGGGTCAGACTGGCAGGGCCGTAGACCGACATCACCACGTCGGTTTGACCTTCAGTTTCTACCGTGTAATTGCCTGGTTTGGGGATCGTGAACCGGAACATGTCCTGCTCACCAGCCTGGCCAATCTCCGCCCGGGTTGCGGTTGGATTATCAATGGGAATCTCCACCGGTCCAACCGGTGCCGCCAAGGGATAGTTGCGTTTGTCGCCAATGAACGTCTCGTCTGTTTCCGAGAGCTCCTCATTGGGTTCAGAGTGGAATCCGTCTTCGGTCCAACGCTTTGGGATGGCGTAGAGCATGATTGATTTCTCGTCAAGCTCCGTACCGTTGATCTGCTTACGGTCGTACGTGGCGAACATGTTGTGGTCGACCGTCGCCTTGTCCCAGAAATTGGGCGGACCGCCCAGGTCTTCGTAAACGTTCTTCTTGTTCCACTTGATCCCGCCGAGTGGGGTTTGATGCTCGTGGATCAAGCCTATCGCGTGGCCAAACTCATGCAGTACCACGCCCTGGTCAAGCCAACCGAAGTTCATGGTGGGCTGGTCCCCCGGGATATCGCGGCAATCGGTCCCGATGAAGGACCATGCGCCGTCGTCCTGGAAGGCGATGCGGATCTCAGCGTCTGAGGCGTTGTTGAAGGTGAGCTTGAGATTGGCGTACTGAGTCCACTCGGTGGCAAATTGCTGCACAGTCGCGTGCTGGCTGGAATCGCCCCCGAGGAACCGAATTCGAAGAGTGGAGCCGTTCGGCCACTTCTTCGCCTTAAGGACCGCCATGCGGAAAGCGCCGCTGGCCTGCGGCTTAGTCAGCCGGCGCAAATCGCGCGGAAGAACCCGGTCAAAGCACACTTTCAGAGAAGTCATAAGCTGCTCCTTCTATGGCCGGCCTCATAGGGCTGAGGTCGGGCGGTAGCAAGTTGACAACACACATCTTGATTTTCCCGCGGTTGAACGCACCAGCGACGTGCCGGGGCAGGGCAGCAGAAGTCGCTGATAAGCGCGGCGCCACACTACCGCTCTTCCTATGGCTGTCAACTGGAAAGTTTGTTTTGTTCTGAAAACAGAACACCGTGAAAGCCGGCTGGGGAAAAACGCTTGAGATTTAGGATTTGGGTAAGCTCTCTTAACAGAGAATGGGGTCTGAGGGGCCAGGCGATACCCAGCTTATGACCCCGCGCGCGCCAGCGCTTCGGCCACCAGCGCATCCTGTTCGGGAAAGACGGTGCGCAGGTCGAGCAGCACCCGCCCTTCTTCCACGCGTGCGATGATCGCCGGCTCGGAACCGCGCAGCCGGGCCGCCAGCTCGTCGGCGCTCAAGCCTTCACAATTGATGGCCAGCAGTACCGTGGGCAGCGCCGCCCCCGGGGCCGCGCCGCCGCCGATTACCGACACGCCCTGCACCATTGCCACCCACAGCTTTGGAGCGCGCACGCGCAGCGTCTCGGCCAGCGCCTCGGCGCGCCCGCCAATCTCATCCGCGGTCAGCCGCATCATGCGCAGCGCGGGGATACTGTCGTGGTCCTGCCGCGCGTAGGCCAGCAGCGTGGCTTCGAGCGCCGCATACGTCAGCTTGTCCACGCGCAGAGC
The DNA here is from genome assembly GCA_036001865.1 of Terriglobales bacterium. Classification (GTDB taxonomy): domain Bacteria; phylum Acidobacteriota; class Terriglobia; order Terriglobales; family Acidobacteriaceae; genus DASYTX01. The sequence continues at coordinate 12,672 of DASYTX010000210.1, read as the reverse complement.
GCGGAACATAGGATTGGAACGGATGCGCGCCACCGGCTCCTTCTGGCCGCTGATCAATCCTGCCTGCGCCCCGCCGAGCAGCTTGTCGCCGCTGTAGGTGACCACGTCCAGCCCCCCGCGCAGGCTTTCCCATACACCCGGCTCGCCGCCTACGCCGATGGCCCGCAGGTCGAACATGGCGCCGCTGCCCAGGTCTTCCATTACCGGAAGTTTGTGCTTCTGCCCCAGCGCTACCAGCTCCTCCGCCGACGGCTGCTCGGTGAAGCCCACGATCTGGAAGTTGGAGCGGTGCACGCGCAGCAGCAGACGCGTTTTGTCATTGATGGCGCGCTCGTAGTCGGTGATGCGGGTACGGTTCGTGGTCCCCACTTCGCGCAGCACGGCGCCTGACTTGGCCATCACCTCGGGAATGCGGAACGACCCGCCAATTTCCACCAGCTCGCCGCGCGAGACAATCACCTCGCCGCCTTCGGCCAGCGTGTTCAGCGCCAGCATCACCCCTGCGGCATTGTTGTTGACCACTATGGTGGAGACGCCGCTTACCCCGTCGCGGTTGAGCAGCCTCCCCAGCAACCGATCCACGTGCACGTCACGTTTGCCGCGCTCGCCTCTTTCGATTTCGAACTCCAGATTGCTGTAGACCGCGGCAGTCTGGGCGATATGTTCAATGGCTTTGCGGGCCAGCGGCGCCCGGCCCAGGTTGGTGTGCAGCACGACGCCGGTGGCGTTGATCACCGGACGCAGCGAATACTGGAGCGACTGCCGCAGCCTGCGCTCCACGGCTTCTGCCATCCCGCTCACCGCCAACTCCACCGCGGCGGAATCCAGCCGCCCGCTGGAAATCTCCTGGCGCAAGCCATCAAGCACGGCCCGCGCTGCCTCCGTCACCGACGCGCGTCCTTCGCCAGAAACCAGATCGGCTATCTCAGGAAAGCGCAGGACATCGTCCACCGAGGGCAGCTTGCGGAACAACTCTCTTTTCGCATCGGCTTTCATCGCAGCGATTTTATGCCAACTCCCTCGAGGGACGACAAAAATGGGACCTCGGACCGAGCAGTGACAAACACGGCTGCACTAGTCTTGTGACACTGCACTAGTTTTGTGACAACCTTCCGATACAACCCAAACCCGCTGCCGCGCTTCTTCTCATCATTAGCTCATGAGCGCCACTCAGACTTTTGGCCGTCGGCGGGAGGTTTTACATGCCGGTGCGGAAGCTAAAGTCGAACGACGACTCTCCGCTAATCGAGCAGCTTGAAATACACCCCGCGCAGGAGGCCCCAAAGAGGGGAGAGCGCGCAAAAGCAGCCAAACGCAGGAGCCGCCGTTTAGCCCAAGTGGCAACGGAAACCGGCCGCAAAGTCGCGGATCTCGCCGCGGAAGAGGAGGACGCAACGACCTCCTGGGAGACCAAGGGCAACTCGGAGTAAACCGCCTGGATCATAGCCTGAAGGCGCGCCACAGGGCCGGAGTGTTTAGAACCGGCGATACCATTCCGCGCAGCGGAATTTATCGGGTGTCTCATTTCCAGCACCGCCTTCCACACGAAGTCACGCTGCTGAGAGGCGAAATCTTTCCACGCTGTTCCAAGTGCCACGACGAGGTTAAGTTTCGCGTGGTGCGCCTCGTGGCCGCAGGGTTAGAAAACAAGCGGGACAATATAGTCTTGCACGAACTACCTGCTATGGACGAGCGCGAAGCAGCGTAGGCCAGCCTTTTAGCCCACCTCCACCAATCCATACCGACGCTGCCAGTGCGTCCGCAAGTGCGCCATCGCCTGCGCAATCTCTTGCTTCGAAATTTCGGAGCTCGGGCCCGCGGCCATCAGGGCAGCCTCGCGCTTAGCGTCCTCCAGCAACTCGCGGTCGCGCAACAGGTTGGCCACGCGGAAGCTGGGGAGCCCTGACTGCCGGGTGCCGAAGAATTCTCCCGGGCCGCGCAATTCCAAATCGAGTTCGGCAATCTTGAAACCGTCGGTGGTGCGCACCAGCGCGTCCAGCCGCTGCTCCGCCTCGGGCGTGACCTTGCCGCCAGTCATCAGGATGCAATACGACCGCGCCGCCCCCCGCCCAATGCGCCCACGCAACTGGTGCAGTTGCGCCAACCCGAAACGCTCGGCGTGCTCGACGACCATGACCGCGGCGTTGGCCACGTCCACGCCCACTTCGATCACCGTGGTCGATACCAGCACATCAATTGCGCCGCGTTGGAAGCGCCGCATTACCGCGTCCTTCTCGTCCGCATCCAGGCGCCCGTGCAGCAAGCCCACGCGCAGGTCCGGGAAGACGCGCTTGCGCAGCTCGTCATACATCTTGATCGCCGCCTTCAGCTCAAGCCGCTTGGGCTGTTTGATCAAGCTGGGCTGCTGCGGTTCGCTTGCCTCGCGTTCCTCCTCAATCTTGGTTTCCTCGATCACCGGATAGACCACGTACGCCTGATGGCCGGCCGCCACCTGCTTGCGCACGAAGTCCCACACTTCTCGGGCACGTTCGTCCGATATTCTGCGGGTCACTATGGGCGTGCGTCCGGGCGGCATCTCGTCCAGCACGCTGCTGTCGAGGTCGCCATAGAGAGTCAGCGCCAATGTGCGCGGGATGGGGGTCGCCGTCATCACCAGCACGTCGGGCTCAGGGGTCTGCTCCGCCACCGCGGGCCGTGCAACCTCGCCGCGTCCCGCCGGCCCCGGCCGCGTTGCTGCCCCCTTCTTCATCAGCCGGAAGCGCTGCAGCACTCCGAAGCGGTGCTGCTCATCGACGATGACCAGTCCCGGCCGGGCAAACTCCACCTTTTCCTCAATCAGGGCGTGGGTGCCGATCACTAGTTGCGCGTCGCCGCGCCCGATGCGGTAGCGCATGGCGCGCTTGTGCTCGTCACCGAGCGATCCGGTTAGCAGCACGATGCGGTAGCCGGCATCCTCCAAAATGCGTCGCGCGGAAAGATAATGCTGTGTCGCCAGGATTTCCGTCGGTGCCATCAATGCCACCTGGTAGCCGTTCTCCATGGCGATGATCGCGGCTTCGAGCGCCACGATGGTCTTGCCCGAGCCCACGTCGCCCTGCAGCAGCCGCCGCATGGGCGAAGGACGCTGCATGTCCGCAGCGATCTCTTTCAACACCCGCTTCTGCGCCGCCGTGGGATGAAACGGCAGGATCTTCTTGATGGCTTCGCGCACATCGTTGTTGATCTCGAATGCTATGCCCGGCTGCGCCCGGGCCCGCGCGCGTTTCAATTCCAGGCCAACTTCGAGGAAGAAAAGTTCCTCGAAGATCAGGCGGCGGTGGGCGGGAGTGCGCGCGTTTTGCAAATCATCGAACCGCGTTTCGGGATCGGGGAAGTGCGCCTGGCGAAATGCTTCCCGGCGCGGGACCAGCTTCATGCGCTGGCGGATGGCCCGCGGTACGCCATCCGGCAGATCGGGCGTGAGATTTTCGAGCGCCGTGTGGATCACCCGCCGGAACCAGCGCGAAGTCAGCCGCCCCTGTCCTGCCGATTCGTAAATGGGCACGATGCGGCCGATCTCCAGCGACCCTGCGGCCAGCTCCTCCGGTGTCGTTTCCTCCGACTCGCCCGCCGAGTCGTCCAGGATTTCAAACTGCGGCTGTATCAGTTGCACCCGCCCCCGCCCGAAGCGGTTTTCTTCTACCCGGCCGTAGAGTGCTACGGTTTGCCCCGGCTTGAACTTGTCTTTCAGGTAGGCAGCGTTGAACCAGATGGAGGTCAGCGCATTGCGCCCCTGCCCCATGGTCATCTGATAGATCATGGTGCCGCTGCGCGCCGTGCGGAACAATCCCGCCCCGCGCACTTCGCCGATGACCGTGGCCATTTCTCCCGCACGCAGCTCGGCGATGGCGCGCGGATTGATGCGGTCCTCGTAGCGGAATGGCAGGTAGTACAGCAGGTCCTCGACCGTGAGGATGCTCTTGCGCCCCAGGACCTCGGCAATGCGTGGGCCGACCCCTTTGACGTACTGTACCCCTGTGCTGAGCTCAAGCATCTGTGACGATGATAAGGGTTAAAAGTGTAGCCCCGTCGCCCTCGACCGGGCAGCCCCGCTCGGGGGCGAACGGGCTACAAGCCGGAGACGAGCCGACCAGAAGAGCGATCAAAATCAATGTCAAAATTCGCCAAGTCCCTGCTGGCTGTAATCCTCGGTGACGTCCTTTATTTTTCCGTGCTGCCCTATTTGCCGCCGGTGGTTCGCCACCAGCGCTTCCAAATCGACTTGGGATTGCTGGTGGACGCCTCCTTCTGCCTGATCGCCTACGCCATCCTCGACCTGCTCTGGCCCTCCCGCCCCCGGATCAAAACGGGACGGTAAGGACCGCTGGTTCCATATCGGAAGGCCAGTGTCCGACCGTTACCAAAGGAATTTGCGGAGTCAACGGTGGGGCCGGAGAATACAGCCTGCGGTCCCAAGCCGCAGGTAATCGCATGACCAAGACCGCTGTCGCCCCAGCCCCTCCGGCCCCCAAGAAGGTTTCTGCCCGCGTTGCTCTCATCCACCTGGAAGAAGCCGCCGCCGCGGTATTGCGCGAGTGCTTTCGCCAGTTCGGAATTCAGACCGTCAACATCGAGGGCGACGCCGAGCAGCGCCTATGCCGGGAAAAGTTTGAAGCTTGTGTGGTGCGCCTGGGCGACCCCCGGGCGGAAAGCCTGATGAACGCCGCCCGCACCTCGCCGTCAAATTCGCGCATTGTGATCTACGGAATCTCTTCCAGCGCACAGGAGGCGCTGCGCTTCTCCCGCTATGGTCTGAACGCCATGCTGGATGCGCCGGTGGAACGCCAGGCGGCGCTGAAGCTGGTGCGTGCCACCCACCTGCTGGTGTTGCACGAGTTCCGCCGCTATGTCCGCCTGCCCGTGATCATGGAGATAGAAGTCGTCTCCGGCAGCGGCAAGTTTCGCGCCACCAGCAAGGAAGTGAGCGCCGGCGGCATGTCCATGAAGACCACCCACAAGCTCCGCAAGGAGCAGGCGGTGGAGGTCAGGTTCACCCTGCCCAACATGCGCAAACTGGTTGCGGTGCGCGCCAGTGTCTGCTGGATCCGCGACACCGAACACCTGATCGGCATCCGCTTCGACCCCGGCGACGAGGAACGCCTGCAGGTCAAGCGCTGGATCGACAATTACCTCGACATCGGCTGAGTAGCTGAATCCCACCTTAAGAACTTTGGGCAACCTGGCCGAAGCAGCGGCAACTAGTAGTACTGCGACTGCTCTGCTTTCCCCTGGTTCCAGGCCCCACATCTTAGAGGCCCGCGTCCACCGCGGATTTCCTTCAGGAGGAACACGCCCATGCGCTTCTCCCGCCTGTTGATGGCTACATGTGCGGTACTCGCATTTCTCTCCCTGCAGCGCGCCACCGCGGCAGAATCTGTCTCGGCCACCGCTGAGCGTCTCAAGCAGGTCACCGGCGGCAATATCTCCATTCAGTTTTCACAGGGCACCGGAGCTGCCCGCTTCGTGCGCGCCACCAATGACGCCACCATTCCGCTCTCTGGCTCCTATGGCACGCTGGCCGACAAGGCCTACGGCTTCTTCGAAGAATATGGCAGCGTCTTCGGCGTAACGGCAGCTCGCCAGCAGCTCGCGGTCAGCGGCGTCACCTCGGACGAAGCCGGCAGCGACGTTCGCATGGCCGAGCGCTACGGCTCGCTGCCCGTGCTCAACGCGGCTGTGATCGTGCACTTCGATCCCAGTGGCAACATCACGGCTGTGAACGGCACCTTTGTTCCCGGAGTGAAAGTGCCCTCCCGGGCCGCCGTACCACCCGAAGATGCCTCTGCAACGGCGACCTCAGCCGTAGCGGCACTGGCAGGCGCGAACCTTCAGGTGCTGAAGTCTTCAACTCCAGTTCTCGGGGTTACCAAGGCCGGTTTGGCACAGGACTCGCCGGGCGCACAGTTTCTCGCGTGGAGCATCACCGTGACCGGCCCTGGCATTCGCAAGTTTGTCACCGTGGACGCCACTCGCGGCAACATCATCGAGATCTTCGAGGGCATCCAGGATGCGCGTCGCCGCGAGAACTACAACAATTTCGAGCAGCCGGACTACAGCCTTGCTGTCCGCTGCCGCTTTGAAGGCGACCCGCCCTCGAACGAGCCCGATTGCGACAACGCCTACACCTACTCCGGCGACACCTACAACTTCTATTGGAACGGCTACCGTCGCGACAGCTTCGACAACAAAGGCACCACGCTCCGTTCCTACGTCCACTACTTCAGCACCATCTGCCCCAACGCCTTCTGGAACGGGCAGTTCATGACTTACTGCACCGCCTTTCCACACGACGACGTCGCCGGACACGAGATCTCACATGGCGTAACTGAATTCAGTTCCAACCTGGTGTACGCCTACCAGCCCGGCGCCTTGAACGAGAGTTTCTCCGACATCTTCGGCGAGTCCATCGACTTGATGAACAGTTCGGAGAACGAAGCCGGCAGCCGCTGGCAGATCGGCGAGGGCATCGCCCCCGGCGGGCTGCGCAATATGCAGGACCCGACGATCTTCGGCGATCCTGACGCTACCAGTAGCCCAAACTACTCCTGCAGCGCCTCTGACAACGGCGGCGTACACATCAACAGCGGCGTGCCCAACAAGGCCTACGCCCTGATGGTGGATGGCGGAACCCACAACGGCATCGCCGTTACAGGGATCGGGCTGACGCGTGCCTCGGCCGTCGAGTACCGCGCCAACACCGGCTATCTCGGCGTTTACTCCAGCTTCGTGGACGATAACGAGGCCCTACTCGCCTCCTGCCGCGATCTGCGCAACAAGCGCCTGCGCGATCCCGATCCCGAGACCGGGGGCGGCTACTCAGCGGCGAAGATCTCCAAGGCCGATTGTGCTCAAGTGCAGAACGCGCTCAATGCCGTCAAGATGGCCGGCCCGGTCTGCGCTAACGTCGCTCCTGCGCCCGCGCCTGCCAAGTGCTCCAGCGGCACGGCTGCGTCGCTCTTCTTCGACGACCAGGAAGGCAACACGGGCTGGACGACGAGCTTGAACCAGTCGCTCTACACCGGCCAGCAGTGGCAGATCGCCAGCGATTTCGTCGCCAGCGGCACGCACGCCTGGCGCGCCAACGACGAGCTCTCCAGTTGCAGCAGCGGCGATTGGACCTCCGACCTCTATCTCGTCAGCCCCCCGGTGAACCTGGCCGGCGCCATGCAACCCGTGCTTCGTTTCCTGCACGACTTCTTCACCGAGGGCGGATACGACGGCGGCACCGTCGAAATCAACATAAACGGCGCCTGGATGAAGCTGGAGAGCAGCGACTTCACCCTCAACACCTATAACGGCGTCATGAACCCGGATTCGACGGCGCCCAACTGGACTGTCACCAGCCGCCAGGTATTCACCGGCTACCGCACTCCCGGCAACTTCCCCAACCTCGCGTACTCGGAGTCGCGGGTGAACCTTACCCGGTATCTCGCCCAGGACGCCGACAAGATCGTGCAGTTCCGCTTCCGCTTCGGTACGGATTTCTGCAACGGCACCGAGGTTGGGTGGTATCTCGACGACGTCGAAGTCTACGAGTGCCGCTAGCGCTCACCAGAAGAAAGGAGCACCGCCAACCGCGGTGCTCCTTTTCCTTGCTTATGTCAGTTCCCAGACGTCCAGCTTCGGACTAGTGCGGAATTGCCGGCTCCGCCGGTGCTTGTCCGATCCTTGTGCCAATCACTTCGCCGGAGACGATCAGTTCCACCCGCCGGTTCTGCTGCCGTCCAGCCGCGGTCCTGTTGTCGGCGACCGGTTGGGCTTCGCCCAGCCCGACCGCCGTAATCGCGTCGGCGGGGACCTTTTGCGCGACCAGGAAACCACGCACTTCGTTGGCGCGGCGCTCGGAGAGCCGCTGGTTGTAGGCGTCGCTGCCAACCTCGTCGGTGTGCCCTTCCACTGCCATCGTCAGCCCGGGATAGGCCAGCAGGATGCCGGAGATCTTCGCCAGTTTCAGCTGCGCTCCGGGGCGCAGCTTGTGGCTGCCGGTGGCGAACAGCACGTCGGACATGTTGACGATCAGGCCGCGCACGCTGTCGCGGGTTTCCAGAATGGTGTTGAGCTGTTGCAGCAACTGCGAGCGCAGGCGCTCCTGCTCCTCCTGCGCCTTCTGGCGCTCCGACTCGGCTTGCATGCGCAGGCGTTCGGCTTCCTCCGCCGCCAGCCGTGATCGTTCTGCCGCCGCTCGTGACTGTTCCTGCCCGCTCAACGCAAGCTGGCGCTGGGCCTCAGCCTCGGCCCGCTCCCGGCCCGCGCGCTCAGCGGCAAGCTGGGCTTCCCGGCTGGTCTGCTCGGCCTCGGCGCGGCGGCGTGACTCTTCCTCCGTCGCCGCTTTGGCGCGGGCCTCGCGTTCCGCGGCGGCAGCCCGTTCCTGTGCCAATCGCTCCTCTTCGCGTCGCTGGACCGCGATCGCGCGCGCATCTTCCGCCGTTTGGACCGCCTCACGCGCACTCATCACCACCGGCCGCTTCCCGGCCTTGCGTGCCTGGTAGTCCTCGGCTTGTTGCAGCAGCTTGGCCGCGCGACGATATGTGTCCGCGGCATAGCGGTCCGCCTGGGCCCATTCGGCTATGCGCAACGCATTGCGCGCTTCATAGAGCTCGAGCGGCACCTTGGGATCCACCTGCATGGCAGCATCGGCTCGCAGAGTGACCGGGGGCTTGTACATGCCGCGCTGCAGCAGGGAGTATTTGGCATTGATTACCTCGACCTTGCCCTTGGTTTCCGGCCGCAGGACGTTCTCCATTACGACTACGTCGCTGGGCTGGGTGACTCCGAAGTAGGGCTCCGCGGTGATCACCAGCCCGAAGGCCTGCAGTTCGGTGGTGACGTTGAGTTTGCTCTTAGTGCCGTTCAGCAGCACTTCGCCCAGGTTCGAAGCCCGCCCCTCGGGCGTGACCGCCCACATGACGTACGTCAGGTACTCGGGGCCAAAGGTAGTCGCCGGCTTCAGGTCGTCGAACTCAACCTCGATTTCGATATACCCCTGCTTGCTTTCTACTTTGGCCTCGCCGCGCGCCCCCGGCAGTAGCGGCGTGCCGCGGAAGTCGATGGTGGTGGACCCGCCGCGGTGGCGGTAATTGATTGCCTTGGTGGTGCGTTCGACCACCAGAACGTGAATGGTAGGAGCACGTTCCAGTTCCTCTTGCTCCTGGTCTGGAGCAGACGCGGCTTGGGATGTGCTTTGCGCCGGCAGCGCAACGCTGATCAGCAACACCATAAAGAGCCATGGGGATCTCATAACTGTCCTCGCTGAGCGTTCGTATGTTGAGACGTAGATTATGACAGGGGAGATGGCCTTAAGCCGCGGCCTTACCCGCCAAAACCGTCACCCCCCCGGCTCTCATATTGGAGGAGGGGGCGGGGCATTCGGGGGAGGATCTTGAAACTTGCCTTGAAAAACCGCCGACCTGCTCGTTACCAGTTGCGGTCGCGGCCGCCGCGCTGACGATCTCGTCCTCCGGATTCGCGTTTGGGTCGGGCTTCATTGATGTTCAAGTTGCGCCCACGGAGGTCGGTCCCATTTAGCGCAGCCACTGCTTTTTCCGCCTCGGAGTCGTTCATTTCAACGAATGCGAACCCGCGGGAGCGACCGCTGCCGGGATCGGTGATCACGCTTACTGATTCGGGCGTTCCATGCGCCTCGAACAGGCCGCGGATGTCAGTTTCCGTAGCGTCGAACGGCAGGTTACCTACGTAGATTCTTTTCACGGTTGGGGTGCCTCCCGGGCACCGTCAGGTTTGGTTAAGCCGTTTCGCAGCAGGGCCGCGACACGGGCAATGAGGTCATCAGGACCTTCGCCGTCCCTGATGACCCTTCCGTCCCAGGAAAGGGAGCAGAGGTACTGTTTGTCGTGGATGAGAAACCCGATCCGCTGACGCGGATTTGCCTGCTGGATGGTATGCGCAACCACGAACATCTCGTCGGGCCGGCCGGTAAACCCAATCAGAACGAGATCAGGAGAGGTGCTGCGGCAATGCCGTCCTGCGGCCGCGCTGCTGACACATTCCACATCGTAGCCGTGGGTCCCCAGAAGGATGGCCTGAGAATTCAGTTGCGGCGGGTGGTCGCCCACTAGCAGGATGCTGTACGGCGTCGGCGATTGCATGGCCCGCTTCACGAGCTCCTTCCCGCCACACGTTCCGCCATCTTGACCGCATCAGAGAACGACATTCGGTGCGCTCGCTCCTGGCCGTTGCCTGCGACTGAACGCGCCGCTTTTTTGATCAGCGCGATTCGTCGGGCGGCTTCGGTCACGCCCACGTGAACCCGGGCGGTCGCGACCGCCTCGCGCACCAGACCTTGCAACTGCTGGCTGGCGGGAGGGGAACTGTCCGGGTCGCACGCAGGTTCGGATGGCATCGGGGAGCTGGTCAGATAGGGTGGGTTGGAGGTGTAGAAACCGAATTTCTGATCGCTGCAGGTTTCCTGCACGTGCCGATAGAAATCGTGAACGTCGTCGCCCGCGCTGCGAAACTCGATCAGCACGATCTCGTGTGACCCAGGTTTCCAGAGCGAACGCGCATCGGCCCCGTTGCTCACGCAATCTACGGTCGCGCCCCGCGCCCGCAGGGCGTGCGTCCGCAGGTCCCGGCTGGTGGTGCTGCAATCCAGCAGCAGGATCCGCTTGATCGCCATTGGCAGCGGTGGTGGTCTGTTCAGACACACTGAGGCTTGCTCGTAATTCATCGTCATTGTCCTTTCAATGCTGTTCCTTGTTGACGGCTGCAGGGCAGGGCCCGCAAGACGCGCTGCATTCCGCAGGCGTGCAACCGCGGCGCTACGAAGCTGCCGGACCTTCCATGCCCGCAGACGGGACGGTGGACAGTTGCTCGCCGCCAGCCGTCTTCTCGAGCTTTCGTTGCAGCCTGCGTTCTGCCTTGGCGCGCTGCTTCTCTTGGCGAGCGTGTTCCTTCTGCCGTTTGGTGAAACTTGGACGGGAGCGTCCTGCCATTGCCACCTCCAGAGCGCCACATGCTGTGTCGCCGTTGTGAGTGTTGCCTGGATGCCGCTGGGAACTTGCAGCATCGGTGAGTTACGCAAGTACGGTTTGGCGGGTTGCTGCGTTCTTGCTGTCTGGGTCCGCAAAGAACCGGCGCGGGTTGGGAGGCCGGCGGAAGGATGCGAAAGAAGACTTACTTAGTATACGCCACTTGTGCGAAGCAGCGCCGTTCTAATTCGCGCCACAGGACGTCTTTTTAGCCCCTGCGCGTTACCGAAGGCTGATAACTAAGGTCGGCTCGAGGGATGATTTTGGATCTCGTATTTGCGGCCGCTGAGGTCCGGCCTCGCGCGAGAGTGTGGCGCTTGAATTCTGTGCATGCACGCTATTGTGCTCCTGCCTGCGAAGCGCCAACCCGTCGAACCTCGCGGATGGTCAGCCAGTCGCTCTGCACTTTGTCCCAGTCCTGAATCAGGAACCCGTAGGATTCGAACAGACCGCGTATGCGTGCGCGGTCCATGCCCACAATTTCCTCCAGGATGGGCACCAGCGCAGCCAGTGCGTCTTCGCTGAGCACCGTTCGCTTGGCAATCGGCGCAAGGTGCTTGTTCTCGGAGACGGCAATGGTGAAGCCATCGCGGTGGTTGACGTGCAGCATCACGTGGATGTCCGAACTGCCGTCACCCACATAGATGATGCGGTCTGGGCTGACCTGCAGCTCGGCATGCAACTGGTCAACCACGGTGACCTTGCCATAGCCCGCCACCCCGCGTTGGATGGTGTCGATCTCGCCTGACGGGTGATACTGGAATTCGGTGCCGAAGATGTGGTCGGCCGGGATTGCCCCTTCCAGCGCCGAGCGGATCACCTCTACGGGCGCCGCCGAGATCACATACAGATCGAACCGGTAGCCATCGATCCCGCTGCTCAGAATCTCGTACAGCAGGTCGATGTTCGGCTTCAGACTGACTTGCTTGCCGACTTCATACAGATGTTCTCTTCGCACCCGGCAGCGGAACTCGGGATCATGCAGCAGAAGATAAGCCAGCTCGCCACCCTGCTGCACCAGGTTCAGGGCGGCCATGCCTTCTGCCTTGCGCGCGAACTCTTCCACCGGAATCCCCACCAACTCGCTAAGTATGAAGCCCGTATCATTGAAGCTAAGCGTCTGGTCGAAGTCGCAGGCGAATATGTATTCCTTCGGCCCTTGCACTTTTTCTGGCATACACCTCGGCCTCAGTTCATTACTTCAAGATGGGATGATTGTGTGCGTCCCCAGGACGCAGTAATCGCTGAGGAAAATCGCGATCCGCTGTAGGTACATTTTCATCGTAACACGCGTGGTAGTATGCGCCGCTACTGGGCATCGCGATGAGCAGAATAGAATTAGTCGTGCTTTTGCTGATTGCTGGCTGTACTTGTGCCGCCGCGCAGGCCTCCGGCAATGAGCCCCGTATGGAAGTCGTGCTGCTGGGGACCGGCTTCCCCGCTCCCGATCCCGAACGCGCTGGGCCGTCCGCGGCGGTCCTGGTTGGCGACAAGACCTTCGTGGTCGATGCCGGACGCGGTGTCATCATGCGCCTGGCTGCCTTCAAGCCGCGGCCCGCGCGCATCGATGCCGTCTTCCTTACGCATCTCCATTCCGATCACATCACCGGCCTGCCTGACCTGTTCGCCACTTCCTGGGTGATGCGGCGCGCCGCGCCTCTGGAGCTTTATGGTCCCAAAGGTG
>DASYTX010000209.1:0-5265 GCA_036001865.1 Terriglobales bacterium | reverse complement strand
TTTCTTAACGCGAAACTGTACAGGTCAGTTGTGGCTCGTCGGTATTCAGCCAATGACACAATCATCTGCTCCCGAGCTATCTCTCCGGGGCGAAGCTTGGGCTCCAATCCTGCCCAATATCTCGCGTCAATCTGCGACATCTTGGCCTTGAAAGCCTCGAACGCATGCCGCTGCATTTCGTTGTATTGGCTCTCTACATCGAATACGGCATCGATTTGTTCGAGCTTTTCGCGGATTGCTCCTTCTGTGGCAAATGAAGCGGCGGAAAAGAAAGTTGGCTGAATAAGACTGAGCTCCTGTGCCTGCCGTGTGTAATTACGGCTTGACTCGAGACGTGCGCGCATGAACTCGAGTAACACACTTTCCCGATCAGACCTGACCGGCTCGATCGCTGTAGTGGATGCCGCTCTCCGGATTAGCGCTGCCGCGCGGGGGGCCTTGGCGCAACCGCTAGTCGATAGATCGACACCGTCCCCAGAATTGCAGATGCCACCGAGCCAATTAGCAGAACTGTCTTCTTGCTAGCCACTGCGGGCGATGGTACGACGATCTCGGCCCCTAATCCAATGCTGTTTGTTTGACCCTCCGCGAAGCGCGCCACTATACTGTCAGCCGCATTCAGAAAGGACTGCGAATGGCACTGTCGGCGGTCATAGTGGATGATGAACAGCTTGCGCGCGACGAGCTTGCTTACCTGTTGAAGAGCGTCGGCGACGTAGATGTCGTGGCGCAGGGCAAGAACGGGGTCGAGGCCGTCAGCCTGATCCGGGAACACTCGCCCGACCTGGTATTCCTCGACGTGCAGATGCCCGGGCTGGACGGTTTTGGAGTGATCAAGAGACTGATCGACAAGCGCGTCCCGCTGCCGCAGATCGTCTTCGCCACGGCGTATGAACAGTACGCCATCAAGGCGTTCGAGGTGAACGCCGTCGATTACGTCCTCAAGCCGTTTGACAAGAAACGCATTGCGCAGTCGGTGCAGAAGGCGCGCAAGAACCTCCAGACCGATGCTGCGCCCTCGGAGAAGCTGGAAACCCTGGTGCGCATGCTGGAGACGCAGAAGCCGCACACCTCCAAGGTGCTGCTCAAGGCCGGCGGGCGGCTGTTCCTGGTGGACCAGAAGGACATCTGCTTTTCTTCGATCGAAGACGGTGTGATCACGGTGGTGACCGCGGCGGGGATGGAAGGTCAGTCGAATTGCCGTACCCTGGAGGAACTGCTCGCCAGTCTTGATACCAACCTCTTCTGGCGCGCGCACCGGTCCTACGTGGTGAACATCAACCGCATCCGGGAAGTCGTTCCGTGGTTCAAGAGCTCCTACCAACTCCGTATGGATGACAAGAAGCAGTCAGAGGTGCCGGTCAGCCGCGCGCAGACCAAGCGGCTAAGGGAGCTGTTCAAGCTGTGAGGGTGTTGAACTGACAACTGACGACTGACTACTGAGAACTGGTTCATGAAAGCTTACGTTTACGTCTCGCTCAAGAAAACCGTGCTCGACCCCCAGGGCAAGACCATCCACGGCGCGCTGCGCAAGATGGGACACCGGGCGGTGGCCGACGTCCGTCAGGGGAAGTACTTCGAGATCACTCTGAATGGAGGCTTGGACCGGGCGGCGGCGGAGGCCGAGGTCGAGCGCATCGCCCGCGAGGTGCTCACCAATCCCGTAATCGAGGAATTCCGCTACTCCCTCGAGGACTAGCCGGCGTTCAAAAATCGCACCCTTCGGACACTCCGTAGTATCTACTACTTAGTGACTTGCTGGATAATACTGACATTCTGAGCCGGTGTGTCCGCCCCCAGCGAATTCAGCCAGACCGAGCCTGGAAGGGAGCGTCAGTTTCCGTGTGCGGCATTGTCGGGTACGTAGGTAAGAAGCGCGTCGTCCCGGTCATTTTGGACGGGCTGAAGCGGCTGGAGTACCGGGGCTACGACTCGGCCGGAATTGCCGTGGGCGGCAACGGCGACGGCCTGCAGATCCGCCGCGCCGAAGGCAAGCTGCGCAACCTGGAAGAGGCCATCCGCCTGAAGCCCCTCGACGGCACCTACGGCATCGGGCACACGCGCTGGGCTACGCACGGCCGTCCCACGGAAGAGAATGCCCATCCCCACCGCGACTGCACCGGCAAGATCGTGGTGGTGCACAACGGCATCATCGAGAACTACCTGGCGCTCAAGAAGCGCCTCATCGAGGAAGGGCACCGCTTTTCGACTGAAACCGACACCGAGGTAGTGGCGCACCTGGTGGAGAAATATCACTTCAACGTGAACGGAGACCGCCGGCTGTCGCTGGAAGAGGCCCTGCGTAAGACGGTCAACGAGCTCGCCGGCGTGTTTGCGCTGGCGGTAATCGCGGTGGACGAGCCCAACAAGATCGTGGCCGCGCGCAATGGGCCGCCGGCGGTGATCGGACTGGGCAAGGACGAGTACTTCGTCGCCTCCGACGTCCCCGCCATCCTTTATCACACCCGCGACCTGTTCTTCCTGGCCGACGGCGACCTTGCGGTGATCACTCCCGCCGGGGTGCAGTTGAGCGACTTCAGCGGCCAGCCCATCCAGCGCCAGGTGCAGCACATCACCTGGGACCCCATCATGGCGGAGAAGGGCGGCTTCAAGCATTTCATGCTCAAGGAAATCTATGAGCAGCCGCGCGCCGTCCGCGACACTACCCTGGGGCGGATCTCGCTGGATTCGGGCAGTGTTTTTCTCGACGAAATGGAGATCAGCGAGGCCGAGTTCCGCGCCCTCAGCAAGCTGCACATCGCCGCCTGCGGCACCAGTTGGCACGCCGCGCTGGCGGGCAAATTCATGATCGAGAAGCTGGCGCGCGTGCCCGTCGAGGTGGATTACGCCAGCGAGTACCGCTACCGCGACCCCATCAGCACGCCAACCACCATGACCATGCTGATCTCGCAATCGGGCGAGACCGCGGACACCATTGCTGCGCAGCGCGAGGCCAAAGCCAAAGGCTCGAAGACCCTGGCCATCTGCAACGTAGTGGGCTCGATGATCACCCGCGAGGCCTCCGGCACCATCTACACTCACGCCGGGCCGGAGATCGGCGTGGCCTCGACCAAGGCCTTCACCGCGCAATTGACGGCGCTGTTCCTGTTCGCTATCTATCTCGGCCGGTTGCGCGACACCATCTCGGCCGAACAAGCACGCTGCCTGCTCACCGAGCTGGCCCGCATTCCGGGCAAGCTCGAAACCACGCTGGCGCGCGATGAAGAGTGCGAAGACCTGGCCAAGGAGTTCGCCCGCGTGCAGGATTTCCTCTTTCTCGGCCGTGGCATCCATTACCCCATTGCCCTGGAAGGCGCGCTGAAGCTCAAGGAGGTCTCCTACATTCACGCCGAAGGCTATCCCGCGGGCGAGATGAAGCACGGACCCAACGCGCTGATCGACGAGAACCTGCCGGTGGTGGTGGTCGCCACCTGCGACCGCGACGACCGCGCCTCGGTGCAGCGCTACGAGAAGACCATGTCCAACATCAAGGAAGTCAAGGCGCGCTCCGGCAAGGTCATTGCCCTGGCCACTGACGGCGATGAGGAGATCCGCGAGGAAGTGGACCGCGTGCTCTACGTGCCGCAGGCCCCGGAACTGCTTTCACCCATCCTGGAGATCGTGCCGCTGCAGCTCTTGGCCTACCACATCGCGGTACGCCGCGGCTGCGACGTTGACCAGCCGCGGAATTTGGCCAAGTCGGTGACAGTGGAGTAACGCTGGGCAAGTATCCTAGGTGCTCGTCCTCGGCTTTCCGCTGAACACCCTCACCGCCCACGCACTCACTTTTTCCTTCCACTCATGACCCTTGCGCCGGGCCTGATGGACATGCGCTGCCAGCTTGGGGTATCTGAGCAGGATCCGCGTCAGCAGCTTGTGCGCCCAGATGTACTCAGAGGAAAGGATGATGAGGCCGATGAGCAGGAACAACACGCCTTGCAGGATGGGCAGGAAGAGTCCCACGACGCCCAGGGCGAGGAATAGCCAGCCCAGTGCCAGCACGGCGATGCGCTTGAGCTTGGTCCGCATGATTCAGTAGATGCGACAGCGTCCCTGCTTAGGTTGCAGAAATCACCTCGACACGCGCCGCCGGACTCTCTCGCATCAGGAATCCGGCGAGGGCGCGATTGAATTCGGCCGGCGCCTCTTCGTAGGGCAAGTGGCCGGCGCCTTGAATCACTACCAGTTCGGCGTTTTTTAGAGCGCGCCGAAGTTCGTGCGCCGAAGCCAGCGGTACAGCAGGGTCGCGGCTCCCCCAGAGGAGCAGTGTAGGAATCTGGGCAATGCGCGGCAGCACCTCGGGCAGGCGCGCGAGATCATCTTCCCAGCAGCGCGCAATCGTCACCCCGTACTCGACCGTTCCCGGCAGCTTGGCGGCAGCCCAGTAGCCATCGAGCGTGCCCGGCGGAATGCGGCGCGCGTCTCCGTAGAGGCGGTTCAGCACCAAACGGCGGAATGCTGGCAGGCGGGCGAGGTTGGAAAGCAGCACGGGCCCGGCCGGGCTGCAAACAATCCGCAGCAGCCAACGCGGATAAACCGCCCACGGGTTGGCGGGAGCAACCAGGATGAGCCGGCGAACGCGCTCTGGGGCCTCTGCCGCCAGCGCCATGGCCACGGCACCGCCATGCGAGGTGCCAAGCACGTCGGCGGAGGCGATGCCGACCTGATCCATGAACTGCAACAGTCGCAGCGCAGTGGCGCGCAGAGAACAATCAAGGTCTGAGGCGCGATCCGAGAAACCAACGCCAAGCAGATCGACAGCGTAACAGGTTCGCAGCCGCGCCAGTTCGGCCAGGTTGAACCGCCAGGAGAAGGAATATCCCAGCAGACCATGGATCAGCATCAGTGGCGGCCCGGAGCCGCAGCATAGGTAACGCATGCGCGCGCCGTTGATGGTGGCCCAGCACTCTTGGGTGCCGATTTCTGCAGTCGTCGTCATCTGCTCGGCAGAGCTTTACCTGGCACAGTAGAGCAGATTGTAGGGGTCTTTCGCTTCGCTCAGGACGACAAAAAAGATCGCTCAGGGCGACGGTAACAGTGTTTTCACCAGAATACCGAGTGGGCAACTCGGAGCAGCCGCTGGATCGTCCAAGTAAATGACATCGCCTCTGTCGCTTCTGTTGAGGAGGGCTTCGGCTCTCCTCTTTTTGTTGGTTCAGTCAGCGGCGGAGGTTTGCGCTGGTGCCCCTTTCGCCGGCTTTGCCTTTCGCAGCAACGCGCGCAGCACACGCATGCCGCGGTCCACATGCTTTTCCTCGACGAGGA
>DASYTX010000208.1:0-3767 GCA_036001865.1 Terriglobales bacterium | reverse complement strand
GGACTTGCCATCTTCCGGACTTGCTACCCGGCACTGGAAGTGCCGGGCTACTTTCAATCGCGCCTACGGCGCTCGTTCGTCGGCGGCAAGTTGCCTAGCCCGAGATCCCGCGCCGCGCTCCCTCGCGCCGCTCGGCTCGTGCGACTCGGGATGACAATATTTTGGTGGGCCGGGAGTCGGCTCGGCTGAAAGCCGCGCCCTGATACGAATCTTGGCGCTGTCCCTCCGCGACTCGTTGGCCTAATCAGAGGAGTAGAGGTTCCTCGACTCGCGCTCCTCGCATTCGCTCAGGTCGCGCTCGCTCGGAATGACAACATAAAGGTAGCTGGTTTCGGCACGACTCCCTCGACTTCGCTCGGGACAGGGTCCGTCGTGCCCTCCAAAGAGGCGCAATCCGCAAGTTGTGAAGAGGAGCTGGACGTCAGACCGGCTTGCGGCGGGTGCGGCTGAGGCGCTCGCGGGCCTTGGCGAGCGCCTGTTCCTCAGCCTTTTCTCGAGTGGGCCCGCTGGCGCGGGCCAGCCAGGCCCCGGGAGAAACGTTATCGGCAGTGCAATGAAACACGTCTCCCCGCTTATAGGACGTTAACCTCACCTGCCAGCCCTCGACCTCCAACTGGCGTTCGGAGTATTTTTCCGCCTTCATGCTGGCAAGCCCTCAGGCGGCCCTGGCCGACTTGGCTGCGCCTTTTTCCACGGGCGCGCCCACCAGGTTGCCCCACTCCGTCCACGAGCCGTCGTAGTTGGTGACATTCTTGTAGCCAAGCAGGTAGCGCAGCACGAACCAGGTATGGCTGGAACGCTCGCCGATGCGGCAGTAGGCAATCACCGGCTTGGAACCGTCCACGCCTTCGCCGCCGTACAGCGTCTTCAGGTCGTCGAATGACTTGAAGGTGCCGTCGTCGTTGCAGGCCTTACCCCAGGGGACATTGCGGGCTGCGGGGATGTGTCCGCCGCGCTGGCAGGTCTCGGGCAATCCCGGAGGGGCGAGGATCTCGCCGGTGAACTCCTGCGGGCTGCGCACGTCGACCATTGGAATTCCCTGCTTCAGGGCTTCCTGGACTTGGGGGAGAAAGGCGCGCAAGGAAAGGTCTGCATTCGCCGCGGAGTAAGTCGCTTTCTCCACTGTGGGGACATCGGTGCTCAGCTCGCGGCCTTCGGCCAGCCACTTCTTGCGGCCGCCGTCCATGATGCGCACGTCCTTGTGCCCGTAAATCTTGGCCTGCCACAGGGCCCAGGCAGCGAACCAGTTGTTGTTGTCGCCGTAGAGCACGATGGTGGTGTCGTTGGCGATGCCGGACTTCGACATCAGGGATTCGAAGTCTTCTTTCGACAGGATGTCGCGGCGCACCTGATCGGCAAGCTGAGTGTTCCACGCCCAAGCGATGGCCCGCGGCACATGCCCTTCGTTGTAGGCCGCGGTATCGACGTCAACTTCGACGATGCGGACCTTGGGATCTTTGTAATGCTGGCTGGCCCAATCGGTGCTAACCAGCACCTCCGGGTGAGCATAACCCGCCATGACTTCTCCTCCTCACTGCTGCTGCATCGGGCGGACCGCCCGGCCCGGGCGGTCGTACGCCCTCTGGATATCTGATTACGGGAGCGCCTTGTTGGGTTCCGTAGAATAAAGCGTGGCGACAGCGGCTGTCAAACCAGCTCAGGCGGACGTGACGACAAGCAAGAGGCGGTGCGGCCGGTGCAGACTCCCCGATGGGACTACCGATGGTGAAGCAGTTGGATGAGCTATTGGGATCGACCTTGATGACGAAGCGTTCGTCAGTACAGAAGTGGCGGGTGCCGCTGGCGGTCGAATTGGGGTCAGCCGACCACTGGTAGCGGGTAGTGATCCCAGAGGCGGTTACGCAGGTGCCGGCAGCAAAGATGTATCCGTTCCTCTGTCCGCCAGCCAGGTTGGCGTCGATCAAGCCCGCCGCGCTCGAAGTGGGGTTTCCACTGCTGGGCGGCCCCAGCGCCGCCAGCGTGCAAGTGTAGCCGAGGTTGTAGGTGGAACTGTAGGTGACCTCCGAGGTGTTCAGCACGCGCAGCGAACTCACCGCCGCTGCTTCGTTCGCGGCAATGCGCGAACGCATGAAGCTGGGAATGGCGATGGCGGACAGGATGAGGATGATCGCCACCACGATCAGCAACTCAATCAGCGAGAACCCTTTCCACCTCTGCATGAATGTCCTCCCTCGAGTTTTGGGACATGTACCGCATGACTGGGCTGAAATCATGGCGTCACCTGTGGCCGCAAATCCACTGCCACCACCGGACCGTGCGCCGCCCGGCTGAGCCGGCGCTGCAGCGGTCAAGTGGTTGTTATAACAGGCGCACCAACGGCGTGCGCCGGGCACTGCGGGCCGCGAGTGCCATGAGGGTAGCAAAATGTGTCAGAGAAGCAGTCGGATTTTGTCAGTAACAACGTTACTAGGCGGTATCCCGGCTTCCGGGGTGGACCCAATCGGGACCAAGAAAGGCGCCCGGATGGTCGCGTGCGCGTTACTGATCAGCGGGCAGCCACGAGCGGCTTTCTCTCTTCCTCCACCGGCACGCCGTCGCGGAATGTGACCGAATTGCCGGAGATGGCGGGGACGCGGTCGCCGGGCACGAGGATGCCCACCAGATTCAGGGGATCGGCGGCGGAGACGGTGACGGTCTCGCGCGAGGGCTCGACGCGGCGCATGGTGCGCAGAGACTCGACGGCGATGGGCAGGGCGAACTGTTCGCCGATGAACCCGCTGATGAACCGCCCGCCGCGAATTTCGCCGCGGTCCTCCAGGCGGCGGAAAGCTATAAGCAATTCGCGCCACTTGGGCACCACCGACTCGCGCGCCAGCAGGTCGCGGAAGACCACGCCGTAGCGGTAGAGCAGCATCCAGCAGGTAGCCTCGGTAGCGCGGTTGCGGTCCATGCCATCGCCGGCATAAAGCAGCGACCAGCGGCCGGCGCTGTGCCGAGGACGCGCGGCGCGGCCGGCGCCCTGGCCGGCGCGGCGGCGGGGATCGATCAGGGCGCGCAGGTTGTCGAAGCCGTCGGCGGTGATCAGTCCAGCGGCCACCAGCTCCCACAGCGCGGTCTCGACTTCCGCCTTCAGCTTGCCTGTGCCGCGAACGATGTCAGCGAAGAAGGATGCGCCGCGAGTCTTCAGAAACTCTAGTGCTCCGCGTGCGCCGTGGCTGAGGCCGCGGGCCTCGCCGTCAGCGTGGCGGGAGATCATCCAGTCCGCCTCTTCGCGGATGAAGAAGGTGATGGGCGCAACGCTGGTGGGAACCACGCGCCGGCCACCGCCACTGGTTTCTTCCAGGGTGGCAGGGTGGGGCGAGAGGCGTCCCCAGCCCACGGCACCGGTGAGGCAGAGCTGGTCGAGGACCTTGGGGTCGTAATTGGCTACGCGACGCGCCAGCACTTGCGGCTCCCAAGCATTGGCTGGGATTTCAAATCCCTGGAGCTGGCGCAAGACTGCCAAGGTGCCGCGCTCGCCCAAGGCCTGGCTGCTGGGGGCGACGTGCTGCCAGCGCAGCAGCCAGCGCATGAATTGGGCTGCCGTCACCGGTTCGATCTGCTTGCGCAGGGTGGCAACGGTCAGGCAATGGATGCGTGCCAGCAAACGGCGTTCGCACCACTCCGTTTCATCGCCGCCGGATTTTTCGAACTGGCCGCGCAGGATTGCGCCGCTGGCCTCCAGGCGCAGCAGGGCTTTTTCGACCTCGGACGGCGGGAGCACCAGCAGGTCGGCCAGCTCACGCGCGGTGGTCGGACCGACGTGT
>DASYTX010000207.1:0-11155 GCA_036001865.1 Terriglobales bacterium | reverse complement strand
GACTGCGGGCCTGCTCGAGCATCGAATCGAGGCAGGCGTCGTTGTGGTCAGGATCGTGATGGAATAGCACCAGTTCCCTCGTCCTGCTCTGGCTGGCGATGTTCACCGCCTCGCGCCAGTGGCTGTGTCCCCAACCACGCTTGCTGGACTCGTACTCCTCCGGTAGATACTGCGCGTCGTAAATGAGCAGGTCGGCTGAATCCGCCAGCTTGCGCACGTTCTGGTCGAAGGTGGGATGCCCGGGCTCGTTGTCGGTGGCGTACACCAACGCCTTGCCTTCGGCCTCCAGACGGAAGCCGAGACAGCCTTGAGGATGGTTGAGCCAGGTGGCCTGCACCGCGCACTTGTCCAATTCGCGGCGGCCTTCGTCGATGGTGTAGTAGTGGCGATGGGCCGCCATCTCGCTCATGTTCACCGGGAAATATGGCTCGGACATCTGTTGCTCAATGACGGCCTGCAGCCCGCGCCGGCGGCCGGAGGAATAAAAGAAGAAGTGGCTGTCGGGCCGGTCGTATAGGGGCATGAAAAACGGGATGCCCTGGATGTGGTCCCAGTGAAAATGCGAGATAAAGATGTGCGCTTCAAAAGGTTTGGACTGGAACTCGCGGCTGAGGTGCTTGCCCAGGTTGCGGAAGCCGGTACCGCAGTCAAAGACATAGATGCGGCCGTCCACCCGCACCTCGACGCAGGAGGTGTTGCCGCCGTAGCGCAGGTTTTCCGCCTGCGGCGTGGGCGTAGACCCGCGCACGCCCCAGAACCTCACCAGCATGTCTTCTCCCGGAGCGCACCGGCTGGCCCGGACTTGAGCGCTGCTCCTTTTTTCTATGCCCCGTTCGCAAGGCGGACAAGTGGCGGGCGGTGTACGCCTCGCCTAATGGCCTTATGGCTGCCAGCGGGCGGTAGCTTGCGTCTAACTCCATAGGCCTGCGGGGCTGTTACCCGAACAGCCGAGTTGTGGGAACTGAGGCCCCCGTCATGCGCAAGATTCGTTCCAATATCGCGTTCTCGCTGGTGCTGGGACTGGCCGCATTGGCCCAGGCCGCCGAACCAGCAACCACCATCGACGCGCGGCGTTCTCACATCCTAGTGCGGGCGCCCAAGGCGGGGCTTTTTTCAGCCTTCGGGCACGACCACGAGGTCAGAGCTCCCATCCTGCGCGGAAAGATCGTCGAGTCCGAACCCGGCAGCGTGCAACTGGAGATCGACGCGCGCGCCATGACCGTGCTCGATCCCCAGCTCTCGCCCGAGAAGCGCGCCGAGGTGCAGACCACCATGCGCGGTCCCAAGGTGCTCGATAGCGGACGCTTCCCGGCTATCTCGTTCGTCTCCACGCAGGTCGAGCCGCGTGGAAGCGATCATTGGATGGTGGCGGGCGACCTGACTCTGCATGGAATAACGCGGCCGGTGACAGCGGAAGTGGAGCGGCGGAACGGCGGCTATTTCGGCAGGGCCAAATTCAGGCAAACCGAGTTCGGCATCAAGCCCATAAGCCTGGCGGGAGGCACGATCAAGGTGAAAGACGAGGTGAAGATCGAGTTCGAGGTGTTTACGACGCCGGTAACGTCGCCGGCGCGTTAGTCTGGCGGGGGCGTGCGCTGGGGGACCCGATCCTGGTGGCGTGACCCAAACACAGAACTTGCCCGCCTCAAGGTCTGGAGAAACCCGCGGACTGCTTCCCCCAGGCTGAGCTGGTCATGGTTGGCTTCCAGGGCAGCGGGGAACTTGCAATCACGCAACAGGCGTTGCTCAAGCAGGCGCAGGTCGCGCGCTACGCGCTGGATTCCGAGGCTGAGCTTCTCTGTGTCCTCTGCCATTTCGCGCAGCATAGCCGGGCGGTAAGCGGCGGGGAAGATCACCGGCGGTTGTCGCGTGGTGACGGATGTAATTGCGACCCTTGGCGGGTCGGGATCAGCGGGCGTTCCGTTTTGTCCGCGCTCCGCAATCGGCCATGGCGCTGTCATTACCTTGGTTACTTGGGTGTTGCCTGGGGGATGGTTAGTATGCATACATGGCGCTGCTTTCCCTCCTCCTCTGCCGCGAGCCCGACAACTTGCGGCTCTTCCGGCGGGCACTGGACGATGTGGCGATCAGCCTGGAGGTGGTCAGCGTCTGCGACGTGGCGCTGGATAAGCTTTCACGACAGAAGTACGACGCGGTAATCGTCGACTGTGATGACATAAAGGGCGCACCCGAGATCCTGCAGGGAATCCAAAAGGCGGCCTCCAACAAGCGTGCTATCGCGCTGGCCATCGTCAATGGCCAGACCACTATGCGCCAGGCCTTTGAAATGGGCGCCCACTTCGTGCTGGAAAAGCCTTTGAACCTGGAGCGCGTGGGCCGCGTGCTGCGCGCCGCCCAGGGCTTCATGATCGCCGAGCAGCGCCGCTACTTCCGGCACGCCGTTGACTTCGCCGTCTTCCTGACCTTCGGCTGCGTCAAGCACCTGCCCTGTTCCGCCACCAACATCAGCGAAGGTGGAATGGCCGTGAAGCTGGCGGAAGCAATCGGATCCAACTGGGACGTGGAGGTGCGCTTCGATCTCCCTGGTGTGCGCGACCGCCTGGAAGCCAAGGGCGAGTTTGCCTGGACGGACAGCGAGGGACGCGCTGGGATCCGGTTCGTGCACCTGCCCTCCGACTCCAAACGGGCGCTCACCCATTGGCTGGCGGAGCGCCTGGAGGAAGCCACGCACGCCGGAGTTTTGCCCAGCCCTCCACCGGCCAACACTCGCAAGCGCGCCGCGGTGTGAAGGCCTGCCCCGGCAATCTTCCATCCAAAGAACGAAAAGGGGAAGACGGCTGCTGATGCAGTTTTCATCCCAAAACGGGCTGCCGCTTCCAATTGTGGAACGCTAGCGACTTTCCGAAGTCCCAAGCTTTTTGTTTTCAGCTTGAGAGTTCGGCTGGACGAGTGCTCTGCTGAGCTGTGTCCGCTAACGCGCGGGCACTATCGCCCTGCTGGAGCGCTCCGTGAACTCCTTCGAGCTGCTGCGCAAGGAAGCCCCGCTGCGCATGAAAGCCCTGGCCTCGCGCGACCTGCAACTGTGGTCGGTGGGCGTGCTCGTCCTGCTGGTGTTGGCTACTGGCCTGGTCGCGTTGGTCCTCCCCAACCTGGTGTGGAAGGGCGAGGCCGTCCGCCTTGAGTTCCGTTACCTGCCGCAACTGGCTTTCGGGCTGCTGGCGCTGACCGTCCTGTTCAACCTCTATATCTTCGAGCAGCGGCGCGAGCTCAATAACGCGCGCGAGGCCCTGCTGCGGCAATTGCTGCTGCGCGACTCGCAGGAGAGCGGTCCGTTGGTTGATCCAGAAACGCGCACCCTTGATCGCCGCCTGTTGGGTGACTTGCTGGGCCGGGAAATAGATCGTGTGCGGCGGCGGGGTGGCAGCCTGGCGCTGGTTCTCGTCCACGTACATGGGGTAAAGGCGGTGGCCCGGCGCTTTGGCGAGGCCGGGGCCCAGCGGTTTCTGCTGGAGACGGCGGAGTTGCTGGAGGCTGGCCTGCACGGCAGCGAGATGATTTTCCGCTACTCCGACGAACAGTTTCTGCTCCTCCTGCGGGACACGACACCGGAGCAGGCGGCGCTGGCGGTGGAGCAGATCGCCATGCAGGTGGAAGCGTGGAACAGCACCAGTTCGCAGAAGCACAAGATGGTCCTTACCAGCGCGCATGCCTGCTGTTCGCCGGGCGACGACACCACCACCGTGCTAAGCGAATTGGAGCAGCAGGTGCAGCGTAAGAAAAAGGAGAGCGACCGCTCCGGCTCCCTGTATCCGGTGTGCATGATGCTGGGTTGCAGCGCGCCCGTGGTGGGCGTGCTCCGCCCCATGCTGGAGTCCATGGGGGCCGCGGTCGAGGTCTACGGGCAGCGCGAGGAAGGCTTCGACCTGCTCGCCCGCCGCAAGTTCGACGGCATCATCCTGGAGGCCGAAGACCCGGCTGCCACCAGCGAGTTGCTGCGCAACGTGCGCGCCTTGCCCTCCGCCAAGAGTGCTGTCCTGTTGCTGGTGCTTCCGGAGGGCGTCAGCGCCGAGGCCGGCTTCAAGATGGGGGCCAACCTGGTGCTGACCAGACCGGTCACAGCGGACATGGCGGTCCGCAGCTTGCGCGCGGCCTACGGCATCATGCTGGCAGAACGCCGCCGCTACTTCCGCCACGCGGTCGAGATGCCCGTGGCCGTGCGCCTGGGCGGGGGGCGGCAGATCGATGCCACTTCCACCAACCTTAGCGAAGGCGGCATGGCCCTCCGTTCGCTCTCGCCCCTGCCCGTCAACAGCGTCGTCACTTTGCACTTCACCCTGCCGGCCACGCGCAAGGCAATCGAGGTGAAAGGCGAAGTGGGTTGGAGAGACTCCGAGGGCGGCCTCGGCGTACGCTTTGTCGCCATGGAGCGGGCGGCGCGACGCCTGATTGAGCGCTGGCGCCTGCAGCGGCTGGAGCAGGAAGCCGATCCCGATCACCCGCACGATTCAGCCGCACTTTTGCAGGCTGCCGATATGCCAAAGCGCTGATTTGTGCGGAGTGGCCCAACGCCGACGACCAGAGGACTAGCGCGACAGCGAGCGCGAGAAGAGTGAGTGCGCCGGCCTGTTCAGTAGCCGGAGTGGCAGGCGTGTCGTTCGCGATCTCGGCGGCGGGCTGCATCGGATCCTAGTGGCAAGACAAAAGAACCATAACGCAGAGGACACCGAGCAGAATCACAATAGAGCGACCCCCAAAAACCTCGGCGCTCTCGGCGTGCTCGGCGGTGAAAGTCGAGGGTTCGCTTAAGACGCGCCCGCCTCGGTCCCTGAGTGGCTGCTCTTGGGCTTGGCCGTTCCTTGCTCGACCAGCGAGACGCACTCCTCGAGCACATCGAGGGCGATGTCAGCGTGCTCGCGTGTGACCACCAGCGGCGGGCAGATTCTCAGTGTGTTCTCACCCGCCCCGAGGAAGAGCACGCCGCGCTCAAAGGCAAGCTGCACGATGCGGTCGCGTTCGTCATGACCTTGGGCTTTGGTGCGCTGGTCCTTGACCATCTCCACGCCGATCATCAGCCCCAGGCCGCGAACATCGCCCACCATGGGGTGCTTGGCTGGCCAGGACTTGAGGCGGTCCATGATGTGGCGGCCGACCTCAGCCGCGTTCTTCATTGCTTCGCGTTCGATGACAGCGATGGTAGCCAGGGCCGCGGCAATGCATACCGGGTTGCCGCCGAAAGTTGAGGCGTGCGAGCCCGGCACCCAGTCCATAATCTCGGAGCGCGTGAGCGTGATCCCCAGCGGCATGCCGGAGGCAATGCCCTTGGCGATGCAAATCATGTCGGGCTCAACGCCGGCATGCTGGATGGCCCACCACTTGCCGGTGCGCCCCGCCCCGCACTGCACTTCGTCGGCCACCAGCAGGATGCCATGACGGTCGCAGATGCGGCGCAGCTCCTGCAGGAACTCAGGAGGCGCAGGCAAGTATCCGCCTTCGCCCTGGATGGGCTCGACGAAGATTGCCGCCACTTCCTCTGGCGGCAGCGTGCTCTTGAACAGGCGCTCCTCAATGAAGCGGGCGCAGTCGGTCGCATACTGCTTGGCGTCGGTGCCCGCAGGACGGCGGTAAAGGTTAGGAAAGGGCACGTGGGTCACGCCGGGCATCAGGGGAGCGAAGCGGCGCCGGTGTTGGGGCTTGGAGGCGGTCAGGGAAAGCGAGCCGATGGTCCTTCCGTGGAATGCGCCAAAAAAAGCAATGATGTGTTGTCGGCGGGTGTGGTAGCGCGCCAGCTTGATGGCCGCCTCCACGGCCTCCGTGCCCGAGTTGCCGTAGTACGCCTTGTGCGGCCCTTTCATGGGCGCAATCTGCGACAGGCGCTCGGCCAGCGTCACCATTTGCTCGTAATAGAAGTCGGTGCCGGACATGTGGATCAGCTCGGCAGCCTGCTTCTGGATAGCGTCGACTACGTCAGGATGGCAGTGGCCGGTGGCCACCACGGCGATGCCGGCGGCGAAGTCGAGGAACTCGTTGCCGTCCACGTCCTCGACCACGATGCCGCGGCCGCGCTTGACGACCAGAGGGTAAGTGCGGGTGTAGGAGGGCGAAATGTAAGTCTTGTCCCCTTCCAGAATGCGCTGGGCGTTGGGACCCGGCAGCTTGGTAATGATCTTGGGGCCGGCAGTATGAGTCAGAGTAGCCATGGGTTCATCCTCACTTATGGGTTGGGCGTGTTTGCGCGAGTGGCAGTTGCGCCCGGCAAGCGGGCAGGCCAAGGGAAAGTGAGGATGGGACTTAGTCGCCGGAGAAGAGGTTCGGGCGCTCCAGCGCGGGAAGCGAGTGCGGCAATGGCAGGCAAGCGTACATGCCGATTTCCTGTCTGCGATTATAGCCGGGCGGAGGAGGGTTGGATAGATCACTTTGCCCGGTACGGTTACAGCGGGACAGGTTACTTGGGCCGGGCTGCTCCGCAAACCGCAGCTATAATTTAGCCCTTTGGAGTGATTTCGTGGCGTCCGCTTTCCCACCCCTGCCTGAAACCATCGGCCGCTATCGCGTCACCCGCAAGCTGGGTGAGGGCGGTATGGGAGTGGTGTACGCCGCGCAGGATGAGCGGCTGGGCCGCGCTGTGGCCATCAAGATGATGCGTGAGGCCTTCGCCGACTCCCGCGCGCGGGAGCGCTTCTGGCGCGAAGCCCGCACCGCGGCCAGCGTCAACCACCCCAATGTCTGCCAGCTCTACGAAATCGGTGAGGCCGACGGCGAACTGTTTATCGCCATGGAGCTGTTGGAGGGCGAGCCACTCACGGCGCGCATTGCTCGTGGCCCACTGCCGATGGCCGAAGCCGCGCAGCTTACGCTATCTGTCCTCGGAGCCCTTGAGACCCTGCATCGCCGCGGCATCGTGCACCGTGACCTGAAGCCTGCGAACATCTTTCTGACTTCCCATGGCGTCAAGTTGATGGACTTCGGCCTGGCCCGAGCGCTGGAGCAGGTGGAGCAAACGGCTTCCGACCTGACGCTTGCTGGGACAGTCATGGGCTCGCCCGGCTATATGTCGCCGGAGCAGGCGCGCGGCGAGGCGGTTGATGCCCGCTCCGACCTGTTCGCCGTCGGCGTCATCCTCTATGAAATCCTCACCGGAAAGCCCCTGTTTACCGGCAAGACAGCCGTGGAGATTCTCCATTCCGTGGTCTATGACCGGCCACCGGTGCTGACCGGTTCTCCAGCCATCGTCGCCCTGGACCGTATCATTCAGCGCGCCCTCGCCAAACAACCGGCGCAGCGCTATCAGCAGGCAGGGGACCTGGCTCAGGATCTGCGCGCCGCCCTGCTGCTGGTGGACTCCGGCGAGGCGCCGCGCATCCAGACGGTGACGCGCCTGGTCGTGCTACCTTTCCGCCTGCTGCGGCCCGATCCCGAAATTGATTTCCTTGCCTTCAGCCTGGCCGACGCTATCGCCACCACGCTATCGGGGCTCGAGTCCCTGGTGGTGCGCTCCAGCATGGTAGCCGCGCGCTACCCCGGAGAAGCTCCGGACCTGAAGACCATCGCCTCCGAAGCCGACGTCAACGCGGTGGTGACGGGCACGCTTTTGCGCGCCGGAAACAAGTTGCGGGTCACCGCCCAGATGGTGCAGGCGCCGGAGGGCACCATCCTGTGCTCGCACACCAGCCAGGCCGAACTGGCCGATATTTTTCAGTTAGAAGACGATCTGGCGCGTCGCATTGTGGAAGCGCTGCCGCTTACCGCGCACGAACATCGCTCGCTAAAACGTGACACCCCCACCAGCGCCAAGGCGTACGAGTTTTACCTGCGCGCCAACGAACTCAGCCATCAGATGCAGGACCTCGGCCTGGCCCGTGACTTGTATCTGAAGTGCCTCGAGGAGGACCCCCGCTATGCCCCGGCGTGGGCACGCCTGGGACGTGTGTACCGCGTTACGGCGAAGTTCCTGGGCGAGGACGTGCGTGCCAACATGGAGCGTGCGGAGCAGGCCTTCCGTCGCGCCCTGGAGATCAATCCCGACCTCTCTCTGGCGCACAACCTGATGGCTTATCTGGAGGTCGAAAAGGGCCGCTCGGCCGAGGCCATGTCGCGCCTTTTGCAGCGCGCCCAAGGGCATACAAACGATCCGGAGATCTTTGCTGGACTGGTGCACGCCTGCCGCTACTGCGGACTGCTGGAGGCCTCGGTGGCGGCCTGGGAGCAGGCACGCCGGCTCGATCGCTCGGTGCGTACCAGCGTGATGCATACCTTTTTTATGCTGGGCGATTATCAGAAGGCCTACGAGGAGAGCAGGGACGAGCCATTGGGGTACATGGGGCCGATTTGCCTGGTGGCTCTGGGACGCGAGCAGGAGGCCTTGGCCTTACTCGAACAGCAGAAACCAACGCCGCACTACCACATCACGTACCTCACTTCGCTGCACGCCCTGTTGCAAGGCAAGCGGGAGGAGAGCATCCAGGCATCCGAGCGGGTCCTGGCCTCCGGATTTGGCGACCCGGAGGGGGTGTACTACCTGGCGCGCCACTACGTCCGCCAGCAGGAACCGAAGCGCGCTGTGGAACTGCTGGGGCGGGTGGTGGAGCGTGGCTATTTTTGCTTTTCCGCCATGGCCCGCGATCCATGGCTCGATCCTCTCCGTGCCGACGCGACATTCAACCGCATCCTCCACACGGCGGAGGAACGCTACCGTGAAGCTGCGGCTACTTTTGCTCAGCTAGGCGGCGATCGCTTGCTGGGTCTGCGCACGACGTAGAAGGCTGGAGCCATCAACAAAAAAGGCGCAGACTCAGCAGTCCGCGCCTGGAATCCACAGCGATCTAAGCTCGGTGCACCTTCGGTTTCGGGGATACGCTGAACTGTTCCTCCTCGGTCGAGCCGGTGAGCGCCGTGGTGGAAGAGTGCCCCGCGGAAATCACTTGCGCCACGTCGTCAAAATAGCCGGTGCCCACGAATTTCTGGTGAGTGACCGCAGAATAACCGGCGGTGGCCGCGAGCCCGAACTCGCGTTCCTGCAGGGCCGAGTACGCGGTCATGCCGGTTTCCCCGTAGGCCCGGGCCAAGTCGAACATGGAACAGTTCAGGGTATGGAACCCGGCCAGGGTCACGAACTGGAACTTGTAGCCCATGGCCGCCAGTTCCCGCTGGAACCGGCCGATAGCGGCATCGTCCAGCTTCTTCTTCCAGTTGAACGAGGGTGAGCAGTTGTAGGCCAGCCACTTGCCCGGGAACTGGGCGTGGACAGCCTCGGCAAAGCGGCGGGCCTCCTCCATGTTCGGTTCCGAGGTTTCGCACCAGATCATCTCTGCATAAGGCGCATAGACCAGGGCGCGGGCGATGGCCGCGTCCAGCCCGCCGTGGAACTGGAAGAAGCCTTCTGGTGTGCGCTCGCGGCCAATGAACTCGTGGTCGCGTGCGTCGTAATCGCTACGCAACAGTTGCGCCGAGTTGGCGTCGGTGCGGGCGATGATCAGCGTGGGCACGCCCAGAACGTCGGTCGCCAGCCGTGCCGCAATCAGTTTGGCGATGAACTCATCCATGGGCACCACCACCTTGCCGCCCATGTGCCCGCATTTCTTAACCGACGAGAGCTGATCTTCAAGGTGCACGGCAGCCGCGCCACCTTCCACCATGTGCTTCATCAGCTCGAAGGTGTTCAGCGGGCCGCCAAAGCCAGCCTCGGCGTCGGCCACCAGCGGCGCGAACCAATAAGTATCGTCGCGCCCTTCGGCATGCGCGATCTGGTCGGCGCGGGTCAGCGTCTTGTTGATCTTGCGCACCAGGGTGGGCACGCTGTCCACGGGATAGAGACTTTGGTCGGGATACATCTCGCCGGCATTGTTGGCGTCCGCTGCCACCTGCCAGCCACTGACGTAGATGGCCTTCAGTCCCGCTGCCACCTGCTGTACTGCCTGGTTACCGGTGAGCGCACCCAGGGCGGCGACATACGGTTCGTTCTCCAGCAGCTTCCACAACCGCTCTGCGCCAGCGCGCGCCAGCGTGTGCTCCACGCGCATGCTGCCCCGCAGGCGCTCCACGTCGGCCGCGGAATAGGGCCGGGTGATGCCATCCCAGCGATTGGAGAATGCTGATCCGTTGATCTTGTTGAAAGTAGCTTTGTTCGTATCCATGGTCACAACCGGCTGAGTAGGATGCAAATTCTTGTTTGCTCGGGAGAGGCAAGGGCCCAATCTGTGCCGCAGGAAAGGCCACCGCGGGCATTAGATAATAGCCTCACTGCCAGCGGAAGGCCATTATTTTTTCGGGCTAGCGGGTTGCAACCACTTCAAGCGCCAATTCGAACGTCTCCGCGGCAAGGGCGCGCAGACCGCGGTCAAAGGTTGCCAAGACCCCCTTATGCTGCTTCGCCAGCGCCAAAAGGTAGGCATCGGTGAGCTGCCGGTAACCGTGCAATCGGGGTTCCAGTCCTCGGATAGCGCTAGGAACTTGCAGGCCCTCGCTCCAGAACTCGTGATTGGCGTGGGCCAAATTCTGGGCCAGCAGCCCGATCGCCTCGGGCGGGGAAAGGGCATCGCGCGAGAAGGCCGGGTTGGTCACCAAGCGCAAGAAGCCCAGTTGTGTGAGAGGGCATGTCGCCCAGCGCGCTTTCGAACGGCTGCTAAACCAGGTGTGCGCGGCGGAGTGGTGTTCGTGAGCGGGCCAAAAAAGAGCGGTCAGGATGTTAAGGTCGAGAAGCGCGGTTTTCACGGCAGCTCTTCGCGAAGCCGATCGACAAGAGCACTGGTGACCTTGGGCGACCGCCGGCTGAGCCTAACGACCTGCAACCCGCTGCGAGTTTCGGTGACCAAGGGACGCTCAACCGCCTGCCTGACCAGCTCGCTGATGGCTTGACCCAGCGTCAGGCCATGCCGCGCCGCATGCACCTTTGCAGCCTTTATTACATCATCTTCGAGTTGAAGGGTCGTTCGCGGCACATTTGCATCATACCACAGGTTTGATGCTAAAGCATCACGCAACGCATCACAAGGGGCGATTGCCTTGGTTGTCTTTCATAGCCCAATGGCTCCAGGATTGGTTCAGATGGCTCGTTCGTCGACGCGTAGCTGATCCGCGTGCGCTCCCGATCCTGCCGACATTACTGCCGGACTTCGGGACTAAACCTCCTTGGCGGAGCTGCCGCACGAAGGGCGGTTGGCGGTTGACGCCCTACCGGCAATAGTGCTTTAGTTCCCCC
>DASYTX010000206.1:0-2790 GCA_036001865.1 Terriglobales bacterium | reverse complement strand
AGAATGGCCCAGGAACGGGGTTTCAACCCCTGAGGGCTGGACCTCAGCGGCTCAAGCCGCATGTGCGTTGTAAGCTCTCCCGGCATGGCTGAAGCCATGCCCTTACATGACCGCTATACACCAACGCTGAAAATGGCCTAGGGGTTGGGATTCGAAGTGGCTCTTCCGGGGCATGCGGCGGAGCAAAAAAAGGCGGGCGCTCTCATGTTTTGGGCTGGGGTGAGCGCCCGCCTCGTAACGGGGATGTTATGAATACGGAATTCGGAGCCGGCCGGTTACAAGAATTTCGAAGTTTTTTTGCTCCTCCAACCCGGACGGCTGGGGCTATCGCTCACCCCATTTCAGCTTGCTCCGCAGCACCTCAAAGAAGTCCTTATGGGGAGGGCGGATCAAGCTGATCCGGTTTGGGGAAAGATCGCAAAGAATGCGATCTTCGCTATGAAGCGCCAGACCCACCTGACCGTCCACCGTGAGGAAAACCGATTCCGCCTCAGTCTTCACTACTATCTCGACCCGGGACTTGTCCGGTATCACCAGGGGACGATTCGTAAGCGTATGAGAACAAATGGGCGTAATGATGAAGGCTTCGACCGAAGGGTAAACGATGGGCCCCCCGGCAGCGAGCGAATAGGCTGTGGACCCCGTGGGGGTGCAGACAATCAGGCCGTCCGCTTTGAATGACGTCAGGAAGTGCCCGTCCACGGAGGCTTCGAAATCCAAAATTCGGGAAATGGCGGCCTTGTTCAGTACGGCATCGTTCAGGGCGTGATAGGTGGCGCTGATCGAGCCCGAGCGCATTACCTGTAATTGCAGCATCTTACGACAATCAACTTGATGTTTTCCGTTAAGGACTAGCTCCAGACTGTCATAGAGCTCTCCGATCGTAACGGCTGTCAAAAATCCTAAGCTTCCGAGGTTCACAGCTAGGATTGGAACGTCGCGGGAGCGGATATTGCGGGCCGCCGCCAGCAGAGTGCCGTCGCCGCCCAGCACCAGGATCAGATCACACCTGCCGGCAAGCTCACTCCGGGCCGTCACACTGGCATCAAGCGAGGGGCGCACTTCGGGGGGCAAGCTGGCGGCGGTCTCCCGGTCGACACACGCCCGAAGGCCCCGCTGCTTCAGCCAGGCCAGCAACTCCGGAACGATGCGCCCCAGCTCTTCTTTCCGTGGTTTGGAAATAATCCCGATACAAGCGACTGCCATTGAAAGACGGTTCCTCTCCTCAAGAGGCGATGCAGGGTGCTGCGCTGTTCACAGGCGGGGAGAAGACCCCGGTCAGGAAGAATTCCCGGTTGCCCTCGGCGCCCAGAACCGGGCAGGCCATTTCCTGAAGCTCCGTGAATCCCAGTTGCTCGACACAACCGCGTACCTTGGCGACCGCCTGCCGTTGCTTCTGCTCATCGCGCACGATACCTCGTTTGCCGACCTCGCCCTTACCGACCTCGAATTGGGGCTTCACCAAGACCAGAAGCCGCGCGCCCGGTTTCGAGAATTGGACTACGACCGGGAGGATTTGAGTGGCCGAGATAAAGGAAACATCCATCGTGATGCCGTCCACCTTCTCTCCGATTTCTTCCCACCGTAGATACCGCGCGTTGGTGCGCTCGAGCAGCCTCACCCGAGGGTCCTGTCTGAGCCGCCAGTCGAGCTGCCCCGTGCCCACGTCGACCGCAATCACCCGGGCGGCTCCGTGTTGCAGCAGGCAGTCTACGAATCCGCCCGTCGAGGAGCCGATGTCCAGGATGACTTTGGAATCGATGCCCCAGTGAAAGTGTTCTAAGGCTGCTTCCAGCTTCAGGCCGCCCCGCCCGACGTATCGGGAAGAAGGCCCCACAATTTCCACGGAGCTTTCCGGGTGCACCAGAGCGCCGGCCTTATCAATGGTCGTTCCCTCCACCCGAACCCGCCCCGCCATGATCAGTGCCTGAGCCTTCTCCCTCGTTTCGAGAAGCCTTCTTTCCACCAGCAACCGGTCCAGCCGCTTCCGGGCGCGGGCAGAGGCGGCTGGGGTAGTGCGCTTCATTGTCTTCTGCTCAGGCCGTTCGGGCGCTCAGGCTTTTCGCGAAACCAGGTACTCGGCCAGCTGTTTCAGAGTGTCGCCCCGCTCCCCGAACGGTTTCAGACTCGCTTTCGCCTCCGCGACGAATTCCGCGGCAATCCGTTTGGAGCGCTCCAGGCCGTACAGCGCAGGATAGGTGATCTTCTTTTGCAGGGCGTCTTTGCCGGCGGTCTTGCCCAGGCGCTCGCGGGAACTTTCAACGTCCAGAATGTCGTCGGCGATTTGGAACGCCAGACCGGCATTTTCGCCGAACCGGGAGATCGCGGACAACGACTCCGTATCCGCCCGCGCCGCGATGGCGCCTAAACAGACCGCGGCTCGAAATAGCGCGGCGGTCTTGGCGCGATGGATGTATTCGAGCGTCTCCCGGCTCGGGGAATTGTTGGCCGCCTCCAGGTCCACCACCTGCCCGCCGATCATGCCGCCGACGGTTCCGGCGGCGCGGGACAGCTCCGCTACCAAAGCGGTTTTGACCTCGGGCGGAGTGCGGGGCAGGTTCGCCAGCACCTGGAACGAAAGCGTCAGCAACGCATCGCCGGCCAGGATCGCCGTCGCTTCTCCAAACACCTTGTGGCAGGTCAGCTTGCCTCGCCGGTAGTCGTCATTGTCGAGCGCGGGCAGATCGTCGTGGATGAGGGAGTAGGTGTGCACCATCTCCAAAGTGCAACTGACCGCCTCCAGATCCGGCCCGGGGTTCGAGGAGATCAGCCGCGCCCCTTCCAGGCAGA
>DASYTX010000205.1:0-10382 GCA_036001865.1 Terriglobales bacterium | reverse complement strand
ACTTACTCGCTTCCCAAGTAGCGCCACCGTCACGGAGACGCAGAGGCCGCCTGTTCTTCGGTCCTCCGTGTCTCCGTGCCTCCGTGGGTGCTCACAACCCCTCGACTCAACCAACTGGATCGCTTCCGAAGGGCCCGTGAGCCGGGCCCAATCCCCCGTCAGAAGAAGTGCCCGTATCCTTTCCTCCGGCGCGACACAAGCTCTGTCGTCCCAATACCCAAAATGTCGAAACTGCGTTCTCCCAGAGCTTAGGCGCCTGCCTTGGACGGGCACCCGTACGTTTCGGAAACAACCAGAAATTTCTCGTGGACGTCCCAATACAAAACAGCACCGATGCAGTGCGACTGCTCTGGATCGCATCACTGCCCGGTGCATTGAATCCACGGAGACCACCCAAGCGCTTGCTCCAACCTCTCCACTCCCGGCTGCTCATCGGCCTGCTGGTTAGCGCCGCGCTGCTCCAGCCCCCCGCGCTCGAGGCGCAACCGGTTCCCGTGCGTTACATGGAGGGTACGGTCCATGGATTTCTCGTGCTGCGCACACAGCAGGGGGAAGCGCTCGCCGCCGGGGACCTCATCCAGGTCGTCCGCGGAGACCGGCTTATATCTCAATTAACCTTTCACTTCAAAGACGGCTCGGTCGATGACGAAGTTACAGTCTTTTCGCAACGGGATCACTTCCGTCTCCTCAGTTATCACCACGTGCAGAAGGGCCCGGCCTTCCCGCATCCGATGGACGTCTCGATCGATGCTTCCACCGGCGAGGTCGAGGTACGTACTAAGGACGGCGGAAAAGACAAGGTCCACACCGAGCACCTCGACCTTCCGCCGGATTTGGCCAACGGACTGATCCTCACCATCCTCAAAAACATCCGCCCCGATACGCCGGAGACGAAGCTGTCCTACCTTGTGGCCACACCCAAGCCGCGCCTCGTGAAACTCGCGATCACTCCCCAGGGCGAGGACACGCTTACAACCGCTGGTTCACCTCATCGAGCGACGCTTTATGTCGTGAAGGTGGAGCTTGGCGGCATCGCCGGAGTTGTAGCGCGGCTCATTGGCAAGCAGCCGCCAGACACGCACGTGTGGATTCTCGGCGGCAAAGCTCCGGCCTTCGTGAAAATGGAGGGACCGCTATACCAGGGCGCTCCGATCTGGAGAATCGAGCTGACGAGCCCAGTGTGGCAGCAATCGCAACACTCCGAGCGCTAGATATCGCGGTGCTGGTATCCACTCCCGCAACGCCCAACCTGGCTGTTGAAAACAGGGCACTGCGCCAACTGAGATCATGGTGAACTGGTGTCCAGTTTATGGAGGGTTTGACCGGTCAAAGGAATGAGTTGAATCTTTTTCCCGGTTTTCCACATCCAATCAGTATTAGCTAAGTTTGAGTCTCTCGCATTTGACAGTTGGTTTCGCGATAGCGTCGTCCCTCTTCACTCGCAGCGATTCTTCTCAGCAAAAATTCAAAATAGAAACAGGTACAAAGTGGAACAAGGAACAGTGAAGTGGTTTAACGATGCCAAGGGCTTCGGCTTTATCAGCCGCCAGTCCGGCGATGATGTTTTCGTGCATTTTTCGGCGATCCGGTCAAACGGATTCCGCAGCTTGCAGGAAGGCCAAGCCGTCGAGTTTTCCGTCACCAAGGGCCCCAAGGGCCTCCAGGCCGAGAACGTACAGGCCATCTAAGGGAAACACAAGATTGCCCGGAGCGAGAAGTCCGCTGCCGGGCAGCCGGTTTCTTCCCGTACAGCGACTGCTTCTTCAGCAGGAATTGCAAACCTATACAGGGGACTATGAAGAAAACAAAATTTGTCGTGAAAGTGAACCGTGGTGGTACTCGCGGCGCTGAATACGTTCAGGGGATCGATCGGAAACCCATCCAAACAACCCTCCAACGTAATCTGGCTCTGGTCATGGGGAAATTCACGGCCCAGGACGTTGTGAAATCTCTGGGGAAATCACGGTGGAGTCCTGAGCTGGTGGCTGTCCAGGTTAGAGAGCAGTACAACCCGCCGGCCGAATAGGTCGCTCGCTCGTGTCTGAGCATTTTTCCGATCAAGGCTAGCTACTGCCCGGGAGTTAAGCGCTCGTGGAAAAGGGCGGAAAGCCTGTGCACCCGTTACGACAAGCGCAAACTCTTGAGGGACGCGCAAGCTGTCCCGCCAGTGTTATGAGGCACAATGATGAGCTCCAGTACGCTTACGTCCGAGAGCTCAACCTGGTATTCCTCGACCTCGCGTATTGTCTCAGGTGGGCTGAAGTTCCACTGCTGGCGCACAAGTTCTCGAAACGAGCGCCCGCCATCCGAAGACCATCGCAAGACGAATTCCTGCGTGCGCGCTGTTTGTTTTTCCTCAAATACAAGCGATATGTGTCTTAGCCTTTGGGGCTGATCGAAGACCAGTCGAACCGTTTGAGTCCCCGGCATGGCCGCACGCCAGCCCCGGGTTTCCCCCAAGACCAAGGCCGCCTCGACCGGGTAATCCTCCTCTTCCGATGTGACCTCAACCACGGCTGCATGCTCGAGGTCTAGCCACTCTTCGCCCTGAGGCCGAACTGTCTCCGCAGTTGGAGTGATAAGTCGCTTACGCATATGGTTCTAGTCTACCTCTGGTACAACTCTGGTGCCAAAACCCATCGCCCGACGTGGAAGACTCTGTTGGCTTTCGCGATTATCTATTTTGTATGGGGACCCACATTTCTCGCAATTCGCGTTGGCGTCCGCGAAGTTCCGCCGTTCCTTCTTGCGGCCATGCGGTTCCTGGTTGCGGGACTCGTTCTTTATGGCTGGATGATCGCGCAGGGCGAGCGCTCCCCGAGCGGGCGCCAATGGAGGTCAGCACTCTTACTAGCTCTGCTGATCTTCGTCCTCGACTACGGACTGTTGTTCTGGGCCGAGCAACATGTGCCTTCGGGCATTGCCGCCGTCATGATGGCCACCATCCCGGCGTTCATGGCGCTGTCGGAAATCATTTTCCTGCGAACCCAGACGCTCACCGTTCGCTTGTCCTTGGCGCTCTTGATCGGCTCGCTTCCCAAGTAGCGCCACCGTCACGGAGACGCAGAGGCCGCTGTTCTTCGGCCCTCCGTGTCTCCGTGCCTCCGTGGTGCTCACAACCCCTCGACACGAAGGCATTCCCCGGCGCTCGGGCCGGCTCCGGACGTGCTGTCGGTGACTCGGCAACTATCGTTCGCTACCACCTGGCGCAGATGTGCCGTTGGCTGGAGACAGGCTGAAACTTGCTGGATTGGCCTTAGACTTGGCAGATCGGCCCAGCCTTGTTGCGCGCTAAACCTTCTTTAGCCACGGTTGGTGGAGTCTCGTACGACCGTCATTATCCCATTTGACGACCGCGTCATCTTCGTTAGCTTGCTCAACTGTGCCGAATTCTCCAGTCGGCTTTCCGAAGTCGCCCAAACCCTCGACGCGATCTCCGGGATTCAGTTCCTGGTCGGTGGCAGCGGGCTCGGCGAGCGGTGGCTTCTTGGCACGGTCTGAGTCAGGGGTTGCCCCGGGGTATGACAGGGGCGGTTGGGGAGCTTTACGCAGTTTGGGTATCGCATTATTGGTGATATGGGTCATATTCCACTGTTTCTTTCCAAGAGGCCAGAGCGCCCTTCGCTGCGACTGTTCATCTCCTCGATAGATACAGCATAGGCTTGGAAAGAATGGTTCAGCTGGCCCAAACTGCACAGTTCTGACAATTGACTTGGCTAAATGCGGTAGCTCAGGTTGTTGTTGGGCTGATGCAAACAGCACAGCGGGAGGTCCCCAACGCTGGACCCGGGTATCCGGCGAGCGTGCGGCTCGACAACAGCGAGATCGGCAGTCTACACCACAAACATGGCTACGCCCGTGGCGAACATTGCCACTGTGGTGATCGCCACGACGGTCCATCCCAAGCGTGGACTCGGTTCAGAACGCGAATCCGCTCACAACCCCGCACGGCGTGCCGTACAAATCGAGCGCCAACGTGGTCTAATGTGACCAGACATCCGTCTTAGCCACTTCTATCATGTTGCGTAGTGAAGAAGTGAGACGACCGTAAAAAGCCAGTTCAGCTTCTTCTTACAAGTGAGGTATAACATGGAAACCCTATTGATTGTTCTTTTGGTGCTGTTCCTGCTCGGTGGCGGGGGCTGGGGATACTCTCGTTGGCGCGGCTAGCGCGATCACAGGATGAACGCGTGACCATGCTGCTTGATCCTATTTGCGGCATTTATGAGGGAAGGTCGACTTCTGGAGATAGACCGCGAACCCTCTTTCAGGTTCCCTGAACTAAGTCAGCCCACCTGAAGTTTTCTCTTCTTAGGTTCTCAGGAGAGCCGCGTGCCCCATGCATCCGAATGCGATTCTGCACGAAAGTCTGCAACTCTACAACGTGAGTGACCGTCTTGACTCGCTGGCGGAACAACACCCCCAGGTTGCAGAAGCGCTCATCATGATCTCAGGAAGCGTTCGTAACACCGCAACTCTGTTGGAGGTGTTGGTCGCGACGAAAATGGCGCCGCTTTTCGGATTAGGTCCAGCAAGTGCCTGATTTGCTCATCGCTGTCTTTGAGCTGGGCTTTGGGATTTCGGCGCGGAAGCTAGTCGTGGAGAACGACATTTAGAAGTGGACTATGAACTTGCAGCCCGCTCCCGCCATAGTTAACGAAGCCTAACTTTCGGAACCTATTCATGAAAAAACTGGCCCGCGACCGGGTTGTGCCTATCATCTGACCTGCGGACGATCCTGGGGACTCTGTTTGTTCTGATCAGCGTGGTGGCGATCACGACGACGCGAGTTAAGAAACCGGTAGCGACACTCGCAGTCGGAGATACGGGGTAACTCCCGACTAGTCGCCGACTCGGAAACTGCAGGCGCATGGGCGAGGCGTGATTTGTCATGCGCTGCTGGATGGGGCTATTTCGGCGGCCAAGCAGCGGGTAGCCAAGCATTAAACAAACGTGCGCCTGGGTGGCACAGGCCTTCAGGCCTGCGAATCGGACAGCCAAGATCTCCGGCTTTAGCCGCTGAGGTTGGATCTGCAGTCGTGGCGCAGGCCTTTCTTAGCTCTGAGCGACGCCCAACGGACAATTCTTAATTCACCAATCGCCGAAGCCAGCCCGCCCGGCCAAGTGAGCTAGGCTATTCTTCCCTGCTTCTGCCGCGCCTTTGCGCGCCTCGCGCCTAGGTGGCAACCGACTGTGCCACTTCGCGTGCAAGTTGTGTGGTCTTACGCATCCGAAGGAGGAAATAGGCCGCGCACAGCGAAAGCACAGCCACCGTGAGCCAAGCCACGAGCGAGTGGCTCAGCGCCCACGGATTCGTGGCGTTGGGCTCGGCCGAGGGCACGATATCTTTCGTATTGTTGACGGCGGCGTGCAGGAGCATGACCGGCAGTAGGCTGCCCCGCGTATTGGCGTACAGCCAGGCCATCGCCACGGACAGCGCCGTCACCTGCAGCAAGTAGAGGGGAAACGACTGACCGAAGGTGTCGGCCTCGGGAACAAAGAAGAGGGGAAGGTGCCAGCTCGCCCACAGCACCCCGAGCACGACGCTCCCGCCTCCCAGACCGAAACGCGCGGCCAGCCGCGGCAACGCGTACCCGCGCCATCCGATCTCCTCGCCTGCCTGGCCACCCACGAGAGTGGACCCCACGGTCGCGGCCAGCATCAGGTACCAGGGTACCTCGCCAAAACGTGGCCACGCGCCGGTGGCGGCGCGATGTACCAGGGCGACGGTCAGCTTGACCACCGCGATGTAGCTGACGGCGAATACGTACCAGCGCGCAGGGACCCGCCAATCGATGAGGCGCCGCAGCAACGCCGTCACCCCGCTGCGTCCTGTGGCCCGGCCGGTGAACCACAGGGCCACGAATCCGGGCGTGAAAGTGCCCAGCAAGAACAATAGCCCGCGCGGCCCCGCGGCTGGCGTAATGCTCGCCGCCAAGAAGAAGCCCCACGCGACCATGTAGGTAACGACAAAGAATGTGAGCAACGCAGTCACCGACGGTTGCCGCCTAACGGTAAGCGTCGCGGGCGCGCGCGAAGAAATGGGATTTATCCGAAACGCGAATTCGCGTCGCTCCGCTGCACGCTGTGGTCTAGCCCACGCCGCCGCTCTCCGTCTTCTTCACCGGGTTTTCCGTTTCGATTTCGGACGGCGAATCTCCTGCGCGAAGTACCACTGATGGCCTTCGGGATCTGCGGCGCCATAACGGCTATGGCCATATGACGTATTCGCGGGCTCCTCGAGGATGCTAGCGCCTGCTTTCTTGGCGCGCTCAAAATGCTTGTCCACATCCTCCACATTGACGTAGAGGTGCTGCGTTGCCCGGCCGAGCCGCTTCGGGTTCAGATAACCGGACCCCGGGCACCCCATCATGACCAGGTCATCGCCAAGCTGCATCGCGGCGTGATTGATCCTGCCATCGGGGCCCATCATCTGGGCGCCGTACTTCCGGAAGCCGAACGCCTTGGCTAAAAACTTCAGAGCTCCGCCAACATCTTCATACAAGAGATATGGTGTGATGGCCATCACCTGTGCCCCTTCTTCGTTCTTCAGTGACTTTCCCGCGCCTTGCGCGCCTCGGCCATCACCTCATCCGCGGGACGCAGCATGCCGGCTATGAAGTGTTCCACCAGCCGGGGGAAGAGCTGATAGAACTTGATTCCGATGTGGTCCTTCCAGGGCACCACCACTTCCCTCTTCTGCTTCTGATATCCCCGCAGTACCGCCGCAGCCACGCGTTCCGCGCTGATGCCCGCGTCGCGTGCCCGATTCAGCCGCATTCGCTCCCTGCCCTTGATGGCATTGTCCGCAAAATCCGTGGCGATAAAGCCGGGACAAACGGTCATCACGTGGACGCCGGTCCCCAGCAGCTCAACGTGCGCCGCCTTGCCGATGGCGTTCATGGCGAACTTGCTGGCGCAGTAGGCAGCC
This sequence comes from Terriglobales bacterium, assembly GCA_036001865.1. Taxonomy (GTDB): domain Bacteria; phylum Acidobacteriota; class Terriglobia; order Terriglobales; family Acidobacteriaceae; genus DASYTX01. The sequence goes on along the minus strand of DASYTX010000205.1, from coordinate 3,451 downwards.
GAATACGGCAGCGCGATGTGCCCGGCGACGCTCGAGATATTAATGATGGTGCCCGAGCCCTGCCGCTTCATCACCGGAATCACCGCCTGCATGCATTCGATGGCGCCGAACAGGTTGGTATCGAACAGCGCGCGGCATTGCGCCATGTCCATGGCCGCGACTGAGTCCTGCAAGCCGTGCCCGGCATTGTTGACCCACACGTCCACGCGGCCGAAGTTGTGCAGGGTCAGGCTGAGCAGGTGGTCAATCTCCTCGCGATTGCGCACATCGCAGGCCAGGGCCAGCGTACGCTCCGGCGCCGGCATGCGGGCGCGCGCGGCTTCAGCACGCGCCTGATCGCGCGACGTCAGCACTACCGCGGCGCCTGTGCGCGCGAACCGGCGTGCGATGGCCTCGCCGATCCCCATGGACGCGCCCGTGACCACCGCTACCTTCCCGGTGAGCGTCATGCCGTGCTTCTATTTGCTTACGCCACGGAAGTCAAGCCAGGCGTACAATCGTGCGAATGGGCCAGTTGTTGCCATTGTTCCCGCTGGACGTGGTCCTATTTCCGGGCACCCCGCTGCCGCTCCACGTCTTCGAGCCGCGCTACAAGGAACTCATCGGCGAGTGTCTGAAAGACAAGATCCCCTTCGGCGTGGTACGCGCCCAGGAGGAAGGTCTGGCCGAGGTCGGCTGCACCGCCGAAATCGTCGATGTAGCCAAGCGCTACGACGATGGTCGCATGGACATCGTCACCGCCGGCCGTCGCCGCTTCGAGCTGGTGGAACTGAACGAAGAGCGCAACTATCTGCAGGCCGAGGTCATGTTCTTCGACGACGAATCCAGCGAAGCGCCAAAGGAAAAAGTCGAGCGCGCCGTGCAGCTCTACTCTGAATTGGCTTCGGTAGTGGGGGCGGAAGTGGAAACGCCGGAGGCGCAAGGCCCCCTGATTTCATTCCAGATCGCCGCGCCCCTTCCCCTCGATCTCGACTTCAAGCAGACCCTGCTCGCCATGCGCTCTGAAGATCAGCGGCTCGTCGCGATCATCGAATACTTCGAGGCGCTGGTGCCCAAGATGCGCCGCGTCATGCACGTCCGCCAGCGCGCCGGCGGCAACGGCCACGCGCTCTAGCCGCGGGCCTCAAACCTTGATTGCTCAGGTTCGTATCAGGGCTCGACGGAACCTGTCCCGAGCGAAGTCGAGGGAGCCGTGCCGCTCGCGCAGCGGGAGAAACTGCGCCTTTAGCCGCTGAGGCTGCAGCGTATAATCGCCTCAAGGGATGTAAGGGGGCCTCCACCTACCATGAATTTTCCCCGCACATTGGGTGAACTGCGGAAGAGCCAATTTTCAGAGCAGCGGCTGCGCACTCGTCGCGTCAAGGACGAGATGCGCGAGAACCTCATCGCCAAACTGCGTGACAACGAAACCATCTTCCCCGGCATCGTCGGCTACGACGACAGCGTCATCCCGCAGATCGTCAATGCGGTGCTCTCGAGGCACAACTTCGTTTTGCTCGGCCTGCGCGGCCAGGCCAAGAGCCGCATGCTGCGCGCGCTGACTGCGCTGCTCGATCCCCAGTTGCCCTACGTCCGCGGCTGCGAGATCCACGACAGTCCTTACGCGCCCATCTGCCGTCGTTGCCGCGAACTGCTGGCGCAGTGCGCCGACGCCACCCCCATCGATTATCTCGCGCCCGACGACCGTTACGTCGAAAAGCTGGCCACGCCCGATGTCACCATCGCCGACCTCATCGGCGATATCGATCCCATCAAGGCCGCGCGCGGCGGCCACGAACTTTCGAGCGAACTCACCGTGCACTACGGCCTGCTCCCCCGCGCCAATCGCGGCATCTTTGCCATCAACGAGCTCCCCGACCTCGCCGGCAAAATCCAAGTCGGATTGTTTAATGTGATGCAAGAGGGGGACGTGCAGATTAAGGGATATCCCATCCGCCTGCCGCTCGATGTCGCGCTGGTGTTCAGCGCCAATCCCGAGGACTATACGGCGCGCGGCAAGATCATCACGCCGCTCAAGGATCGCATCGGCTCCGAGATCCGCACGCACTATCCGACCGCGGTGGAAGAAGGCATCACCATCACCACGCAAGAAGCGTGGTCGCAACGCGACGGCTACAGCCTGACTGTCCCAAAGTTCGTGCGCGAGGTCATTGAGCGCATCGCCTTCGCCGCGCGCGAGGACAAAAAAGTCGACAAGCGCTCGGGCGTCAGCCAGCGCCTCCCCATCACCTGCATGGAGAACGTCATCTCCAACGCCGAGCGCCGCGCCATCCGCAACCGCGAGGAGCTGGTCGTCCCGCGCATCGGCGACGTCTACTCGGCCATGCCCGCCATCACCGGCAAGCTCGAGCTGGAGTATGAAGGCGAGATGCGCGGCGCCGATTTCGTGGCCCGCGAGCTGATCCGCAACGCCGTGGCCAAGACCTTCGACACCTATTTTGAGGGCGCCAACCTGCAGCAGGTGGTGCAGTGGTTTGATCTCGGCGGCGAGATCAAGTTCTCCGAGACGGTGCGCGCAGCCGAGCTGCTCGAAGGACTGAAGAAGATCCAGGGACTGCCGGACAAGCTGGAGCGCGTGGGCGTCAAATCCAAAGACGCGCCCGAGCTGCAGGTATCGGCGGCCGAGTTCGTGCTCGAAGGCCTGTACGCGCACAAGCGTATCGGACGCAGCGAGGAGCGCGTGTTCACTGCCGGCGAGAAGCAGCCGCGGCGGACGGAGACTCCCCACCGCGACCCCGAGCCGCCGCTGAGGCCGAGAAGGCCGTATAACTAGTGACAAGTGGTAAGTGGTTAGTGGTTAGTGGTTAGTAAGAGTTGAAGACGGAAAACTGGCAACTGGTGGCTCACTAGCCACTAACCATCCACTGCTTTTATGCGATTCACCAAATACACCCGCTACGTGGCCGACCCGGCGTCGGAGATGAGCATGGAGGACTTGCTCAACTCGCTCTCCGACTACCTGCTGCAGAGCGGCTTCCGCAATCAATATTATTTTTACGAAATGCCGGGCGAGCAGACACTCGACGAGCTGCGCCGCGCCATCGAAGAAGCGCTCATGAGCGGCGAGCTGCTCGACCAGGACATGCAGCAGCGCCTCCAGCAGATGCAGATGGAGGGCACGCTCGATGAGATGATCGAGCGCCTGATGGAGCGCATGGAGCAGGAAGACTACATCTCGGTCACGCCGCCCCCCGATCCCGCCAAGCAGTCAAGCGTCGGCGGACAAATGGGGCAATCGCAGGCGCAGGCGCGCTTCGAGGTCACCGACAAGAGCCTCGACTTCCTCGGCTTCAAGACCCTGCGCGACCTGCTGGGCTCGCTGGGCAAGTCGAGCTTCGGCCGCCACGACACCCGCGACCTGGCCACCGGCATCGAGACCAGCGGCGCGCCCAAGCCCTACGAGTTCGGCGACACCCTCAACCTCGACATCACCGCCACCCTGGCCAGCGCC
>DASYTX010000204.1:0-4178 GCA_036001865.1 Terriglobales bacterium | reverse complement strand
AGCGCCACTATGGCGAATGCCATCCCGGTGGAGACGGTCTGGATGGGGAGATTGGGATCGATTGCGTCAGCCTCGAGCCCGGCGACGCGCGCCACTGCTCCCCGGTCGTGGATGGATCCCATCTCGGGATCGCGCTGCCGCATCTCGCCAAAGACCAATCCATCACGCTGCTGGCGGAACCTGACCGGGATGCGCCCGACCTCCAGGTCAAGCGCGACCTCGCGCTGCCCGCGCTTGCGCAGGACGAAGGCTGTGCCCAGCGTGGGATGGCCGGCGAAGGGAAGCTCCTCCTCCACGGTGAAGATGCGCACGCGGATGCCGCGCTGGCGCTCGACCGCCGGCGACCGGCGCAGGATGAATGTCGTCTCGGAGAGGTTCATCTCCCGCGCCAGGGCCTGCATTTCGTCATCGGTGAGGCCGCGCCCATCAGGGAAGACGGCGAGCTGGTTGCCTTCAAGCGCCCGCGCCGTGAAGACGTCAACCTGGATGAACGCCAAGCGCCGCTTGCGGCCGCGGCCGGAGCGGGATGAACGCGCCTTTGACATCTGATCTTCTCCCGCATCTCCTGGTTGGATTTGAGCGACGAATAGCTGGAAGGGCGCGAGAATATCACGATCTACCTGGGCGGTTAAGCTGAGTGCTCGGAGTTTTCTTTTAGAATGGTCATTCGAGGGTCTTGCGCGGAAGCGCATGGGGCCCGGTGGCCCTCCCGGTCTTCAAAACCGGCGGTCGTCGTTCACGCGGCGACGTTCGGCTCGACTCCGAAGCGCTTCCGCCAGTTCTGTGAGCAGTTACCGGTTTTCGCTACGGTCGGGGATGGCGTCCGGCCGGAATTGCTCGCCCAGAATCTTTGCCACGGAATTCAGGTCCCTGGCCAGTGCCAGCCGCCAGCGTCCCACGGAATGCTGTGCGGTTTCTTCCATGGTCTGCCGGAAAGACTGCAGGGTTTCTCCGACGTGGGCGGTCAGCGATCCGGAGACCGAGGCTGCAATTTCGTTCTCCAGACTCTTCAAGTGCTCGCAGGCCTCATCGAGACGATTTCCAAGCTCCTTGGCGTTACGGGCGGATATCTCCTCGACCGCCAGATCGACGCGGCCACGGATGCGTCCGCTGGTCTCGGTGAGGGCATCGTGAATCTGCTTCTGGAAGTCATTACTCTGCTGCGCCAGCCAAGCGCCGGTTTCCTGGATCAGGCTCTTCTCCAGCGACTTGGTGCCGTTGACCAACCGCTCCATCTCGGCATTCAGATCGGTGCGAGCACGATCGAGGTGGGCGGTCAGCGAGGTTTTCAGGTCATTCTCAATGCGGGTGGCGGCACCAGCGGCAGCTTCATAAATCTTTTGTTCGAGCTGAGCGCGCAGCTCCGTCTTGTAAGCAGATGCCTGTTCACCCAGCCACTGCTGGAATTGTTGTTTCTCCTCGCGCACAGCGGCGATTTGCAGGCCCGCGCGGTCATTTTCTGCGCGCAGCGAATCGGTGGTGGAGCGAACGTCGCTAATCAATGACTCCGACTGGCCCAGCACGGGAAGCAATTTGTCGTTGATCTCTTTGTTGAGGCGCGCCATTTGAGCCGATAGCACGCCCGCCACCGCAGTCTCGAGCTGAGTGCGCGCAGCCGAGACGGTGTCCGTGGCCATGCGCGTCAGGCGGGTCTCGGCGTCTGCTTCCAGCCGGCCGGCAGATTCGTCCAGCTTGGCCACGCGGCTGCCAAGCTCGGCGATCTGCGCCTGCAGGCGCGATGATTCCGACGCAGCCGCGGCCTGGACCTTCTGCATGTCCCGGCGATAGGACTCGTGTTCCTCCCCCAAGCGCTGCCGCAGCGCCTGTAGGAACTCCTCGCTCTGGTGCTTGAGGCGGGTGCCGGCGCCTGATACCTGCTGTTGCAGCTCTTCGGCGCCCGCGCGGAGGTGCTGCCGCACCCGCTCCGCCACATCTTCCGAGATCGTGTAGGCGCGCTGCTCCAGCGCTTGCAGTTGTTGTGCGGCGCGCTGGCGGAAATCTTCCTGTCCTTCATTGATCTTCTGCTCGATGGCCGCTTTGGCGGCCGCAAGCACCTGCTCGGCCTGCTGACGCGATTGCTCCAGGACCTGTGTCCCCAGGTGCTGCCGCAGGCGCATCTCCAATTTCTCTTCGACTTCCGGGGGGATATGCGACAGCGATACTTCAAAGCTGCTGCGCTTTGGTCCAGTTTGCGCCAGCTTTTCCCTGAGATCTGCTATCTCGGCCTGCAGCGGCTCGACCAGCTCGGTGACGAGTTCCCGCAGCATGGGCATTTTAGGGGAGGCCGCCTTGCCGCCGTTGCTGGGTTCGGCGGGCACCTCCAGCAAGCGCGTCCAGTCTTCCGGACAAGACTTCAATCCCCAGAAATTCTCCGGCCGATCGAGCTTGGCGGCCAGCCGCCAGCCCTGTCCGTCGGGCCCGATGGGCTGGCAGTCAACCACGTGGGCCGTGGCCTGGCGGCCTTCACCAATCTGAAGGTGCATGGGAACGCCGGTGTCCACCGGCATGGGCGACCGCAGAGCACAACCGTGCGCATTGACGACCAACGTCTCACAGATTTCCGAGAAGTGCGTGCCCGGGTCTAAGCTGGTGACCAGTATGGGGATGTTGGCCGGCACCCGGGAACTGCGCCGGGGGGTCTGATGTGACTTGCGAGCGTGCATGGTTATGCCTCGTGCGACGAGGACGCGCCGCCTGCCCTGACGGGCCCGAGATTCCTGCACCTGTACGTTAACGCGATGCGGTTCCCGGGCGTGTGACCCAGAAGTGTCCTTCCGGGATGTTCAAGTGGCCGATGGCCTCCTGCAGCTTTGGGTTGATCGCACATCCGGTCCCGCCCTTAGGTGGCGCGATAGGGGGTGCCCCCTTTCCCGATCTTTTGGAATCAGCAGCTTAGCGGGGTATTTTCGGCTAAGTCTTGTGTTTTCATAACCGGAGGGACGATGCTTGATCGCAATATATTTTCTGGTAGATATACTAACCAAACAACATAATATCTCAATGATTGAGAACTGTCAAGCTTCAACAACTGGGTTCCGGGATACAGGCTCGTCCCTCCGGGACTTCTCGTGCTAGAACCCTCCCCAGCACTGAAGCGCTGGGCTAAGTAGGGGCGTGCCTCCGGCACGGGAGCGGCGGTGACGTTAAGCCAGGCAGCGGTATCGCCGGCGTTGCGATGTGTCGTCCCTGCGGGACTGAAGGGTGTGATCTAGCCGCCGAGAACGCTGAGGGCACCGAGAGGATCGAGCCAACAAATCTTCGGCTAGGGTGCCGTCCCTGACGGGACTCCCTCTCTTTTCCTTAGCTTTCCCAGCACTCACGTGGTGGGCTAATGAATGCCGTCCCTGCGGGACTCGACTGGATTAGCTGCGCTATCCAGCACTCACGTGTGCGCGTGAGAAACTCTGTCGCCCCTGCGGGCTGTCTCATTTTCCCCGCACCCACCCTGGGCTTGCGCCCATGGGTACACTCTACCGCCTCTCGACGGGGGGGCTCGGATGTTCCATCTTTATGTTGACGTGGGCTGGGGGAAAAAAGGCGAGCCGCAGCGCGCCGGTAGAGCCCCGGGGCTAAAGCCCGCCGCGGGGGCAGGATTTTTTCGCGGGCCTGAAGGCCCGCGCTCCCACCAAAACAGCGGTTCAGGGCTTTTGACAGACAGCTTGCAGCAGAAAAAGGCGAGCCGCATTTGCGGCTCGCCCCAGAGGCCCGGTTCCATTCTGCGCTAGGCGGCTTTGCCGACGGCGGCTTGGGGGAACATCGAGCTGGTTACGTTGTAGTGTTCAACCGCGGGCGCATCCGTCAGGAGTGGTTTGAGCAAGTCCAACATTGGTTCTTTGGAGTGATAGACGCGGTCCGCATCTTCCTTGGTCTTCCAATAGGCGATCCCCAGCGCGTGATCGGGTTGCTCCTCCGAGACCATGCCGACCAAATCGACAAAGCCCGGCTCGTTTTTCAGAACAGGGAGCACCTGGTCACGGAGAATGTCGTTGAATTCCAATCGTTTCTCCGTTTGCAATGAGCAGCTAATGAGACGCGCATACATAACGGTACTCCTTTCGCGCGTTCCGACTGGGGTTGTTAGCGGTATTTCATCTTCGCAGGGCAGGGTGCGAAGCATCGGCGGCCTTCAGGTGTCTTGCCTCAAGGCCGGTCTCTGAGACACACGATTGGGAAACATT
>DASYTX010000203.1:0-3832 GCA_036001865.1 Terriglobales bacterium | reverse complement strand
GCTCGAGGAAGCGCGTCCAGTTGGGAGCGACAGTGGCCCAGCCCCGCCGGGCGACATTTGGGTTAGCCCAGGACGTAAGTCCTGGGTCAACGAAATGAAAGCGGGCGAGTCCCTTTAGGGACGACACCACAGGTTCGGATCGAGCCAGGCGTCCAGCTTGGACCGGCAGCGGCCTTAGGCCCGCAAGGGCCGGAAGAAAGTAGCCCGGGACGTAAGTCCCGGGAAAGCTGGATCACAAAGTTGTCCTCTCTGCCGAAGGCCCGCGCGCAAGCCGGAGGCCGAAGCGCGCAAAGACAAAGACAAGGAAAACAAAATCGACCAAGAATTGAGAGCTGCACAAGTCATGTCCGAGTGAGGCGTGGTGCTTGGGACCGGCACGCCCAGGCCCGCAAGGGCCGGAAGAAAGTAGCCCGGGACGTAAGTCCCGGGAAAGCTGGATCACAGAGTTGTCCTCTCTGCCGAAGGCCCGCGCGCAAGCCGGAGGCCGAAGCGCGCAGAAGATAAGGAAGCCATGGCCCGCAAGGTGGGCGCCCGCGGCCTGCGCATGATCCTCGAAGAGCTCATGCTCGACCTCATGTACCACCTGCCCAGCCAGAAGAAAGGTCAAAGAATTCGAGGTCAGCAAGGACATGGTGGAGAAGCGCGATGTTTCCCTTGCCATGATGGAGAAGGCGGGGTAGCAGGAACGGATTTGCCAGTACCGAGAGAGAGTGTGCTTAAAGAACGGCCTTATTTTTTGCCCGGGGCTGACTTCTTAGCTACGAAAGTACGAACGCCCCCGAGGGGGCGTTCAGAGGTCGCTTGAAAAAGCGGTTGCCTCACGACGAAAGCTTACTAGAATACAGCCGAGCAATCGCCGCTCAAGTACACTGCGCGCGAATGTACCCCCTCCCCTCGCGCCTGTCAAGGACACCGTGATGACACAACTTCGCACCAATTCCTACACGCTCGGTCTTGATCTTGGAGTCTCTTCGCTGGGTTGGGCCCTGCTTGATGCCTCTGGCCGTCGATTTGTCTCTGCGGGCGTGCGTATTTTCGATTCCGGTATGGACGAGAACAAGTTCGCCAAGGGCGAACAGGGGTGTTCCAACAATGTGGACCGACGCAGAGCCCGTCTCCATCGGCGTCAATTGCGCCGCCGCGCCGCACGGCAGCGCGAGCTCTTCATCACTCTGCAGGATGCCGGCCTTTTGTCTGCGGAACCGCGCGGAGGCATCCCAGAAACCCGGCACGCGCTGCTTCAGGACCTTGACAGGCGGCTAGCGGAGAGCTGGGGAGAGCGCATTCAAGCCGACAATCCGTTCATCGTGGCGCCGCAACAGGTGCTGCCGTATTTTCTGCGCGCCCGCGCGCTCGATCATCCCTTGCAGGCAGACGAACTGGGCCGCGCGTTGTACCACCTCGGGCAGCGGCGCGGGTACAAGAGCAACCGACGTGAAGGGCGAAAACTAGAGGACGAGCAGACCCGGGAGGCCAAGAGGAAGAAACAGGCCACCGCCGAACAGGATGAGAAGAGGAAAGTGCTAGCCGAGATCTCCGGTTTGGAAGTCGAACTCGCCGCTTCCGGCGCGCGCACTCTGGGGGAGTTCTTGTCGCGCCAAGACCCTGCCGCCGCTCGCATCCGCACCCGCCACACCGCCCGCAAGATGTTCGAGCAGGAATTTGAGGCGATTTGGCTGGCACAGCAGCCGTACCATCCCGAGTGCCTGACTGCGGAACTCAAACAGCGTGTCTACAAATTGCTTTTTCACCAGCGGCCCATCTCCGGGGGCAAACGGGGAATGTGTGAACTGGAGAAGGACTGCCAGCGAGCGGACATGTACACGCTGGCCGCGCAGCGCTTTCGCCTGCTGCAGAAGGTCAACGATCTGCTGATCGTCCATGCTGACGGAGCAAGACGGGAACTGTCCCCGGAGCAGCGCCGGCTGCTCGCCCAACGCCTTCAGGAAGCAGGCGACATGACTTTTGAACAGGTGCGGACGCTCTTCGGACTACCTAAGAAAACAAAATTCAACCTCGCTGCGAATGGCGACAGGAAACTTCACGGAAACCGCACCAACGCCGCCATGTTGCGCGCGTTCGGCCAGCGCTGGGGCACCTTCTCCGAGGCCGAACGTAAGCACAAAGTGCGCCGCTGGGCCGAAGGAGAGCACGCCGAGGAGTTGCAAACAATCGCAATCGAGGAATGGGACCTCGATAGCGCTGCCGCCCACCAGCTGGCGAACACGGAACCGGAAGACGGCTACTGCAAGCTTTCCCTGCACGCGATTTCCAAGCTGCTGCCAGCCATGGAACAGGGCGAAGCGTTCAAGACGGCGGAAGCGAAGATTTACGGCAACCGGTTCGCCGGACGGGAAGCGCAAGACTCTCTGCCGCCAGTCGAGGATGTCCTGCCGCAGATCCCAAATCCCGCAGTCATGCGCGCGCTCACCGAATTGCGAAAGGTGGTCAACGCCATTGTTCGCGAACACGGGAAGCCGGCCCAGGTGCGCGTGGAACTGGCCCGCGATCTGAAACGCAGCGCCAAAGACCGGCAGCGGCTCACGGACATCATGGAGGAAAACCGCAAGCGCCGCGCTAAGGTCATCGCCCGCATTCAGAGGGAAGCCGGGATCAACAATCCGTCGGGCCCGAGTATTGAGAAGGGCCTGCTCTTTGAAGACCTTCAGGAATGCGCCTACTGCGGCAGAACCATCAATTTTCAGAACCTTTTTTCCGATACTCCGCAGTTTGACGTGGACCACGTCCTTCCCCACAGTCGTTTTCCCGATAACTCGTACGCCAATAAGGTCCTGGCCTGCAACACCTGCAACGACCGAAAGCGAAATCGCACGCCTTACGAGGCCTTCGGTTCTGATCCCGAGGTATGGGAAAAGCTGGTCGCGCGCGTAGCCCGGAGGCGCGGCACCGGGAAGCAGGAACGATTCCTGCTGGGCGGTGACAAGCGCAAGCGCTTGCTGCTCCAGACCAGCGAGGAAGTGGAGGAGTTCTCGGCCCGCCATCTTGCCGACACCCGTTACATCTCCAAGCTGGCCGCCCGCTATCTGGAAGAACTCTACGGCGGCAGAGACCAGGAAGTCCCCTGGGAAGATCAGCGCCGCCGTTGCGTGTTTGCTTCTTCCGGCATGGTCACGGCTACGCTACGAAAGGCTTGGGGGCTGAATTCGCTCGTACCCGAGGCACCTGGAGCCAGCAAGGAAGGTGGGCCGGAGAAGGAGCGCTGCGACCACCGGCACCATGCCATTGACGCCATGGTGGTCGCTCTGAGCAGCCAGGGAGCGATCCAACAGTTGAGCGCTGCGGCCGCGGCTGGAGACGGTCGCATACTAGGCCGCATCTCCTCACGAGCATTACAGGCACCGTGGCCGAACTTCGTGGACAGCATCCGCCCCGTGTTCGAAAGTCTCAACCCTTCGCACCGTCCTGACCACAGGCTCAGCGGGCCGCTGCACGATGAGACCAACTACAGCCCACCGCGCGCATTCCATGGCAAGGAATATGTGCACCTGCGCAGGCCGATCCACAGCCTTTCAGCAAAGGACATCAACAGCGACCACCTCATTGTCGATCGCAAGGTAAAGGAATTCGTCCAAGCGAAACTGGCTGATTTGGGCGGCGATCCAAAGAAGCTGGAGCATGACCCAGCGGTCCTCATAACGCGCACCGGCAAGCGAGTTCCGATTCGTAAAGTGCGAGTCCGGGAGGCGAAGTCGGTCACCCGAATCGCAGCTTCACCCCACGCTCGCTACGTCGCAACCAACGATAATCATCACGTCGCCATCCTCGCGGGGCTGGATGCTGGCGGGTCCGAGAAGCGGTGGGACGGCGAACT
>DASYTX010000202.1:0-4523 GCA_036001865.1 Terriglobales bacterium | reverse complement strand
GAACAGCAGTGGCTCGACCCGAGTTCTTGTCGACGGCCAGAGCACCGGGAGCGGCGGGGAGATTTCCGTATTGGATGCGAGTGGGACCGAAACGGTAGAGATCCTGGGCGCAGAATCGACGAGCGCCGGAAGTCAGATATTGATGCGCCAGGCCAATGGCACCAACACGATCCAGCTTGATGCTGAAGCCGGCGCCAGCGGTGGCGGCTACCTCGCACTGTACAAAGGTGATGGCCGGGCCACCATCGTTCTCCGGGCCGACTCGAGCGGCTCGGGCCGCATCACTACCCAAGTCCTGGAAATCACCGGCGGATCCGATCTCTCCGAGCAATTCGACATCAACGCAACCAGCCTCTCCCTTGAACCCGGGATGATTGTCTGCATCGATCCGGCCAATCCCGGCAAGCTCGTCCCCAGTAGCAGCGCTTACGACCGCACGGTGGCCGGTGTCGTTAGTGGTGCCGGCGGGGTGAAGCCCGGCATGTTGATGGGCCAGGCCGGTTCCGTCGCCGATGGCAAACATCCGGTGGCGCTGACCGGTCGTGTCTATTGCTGGGCTGACGCAGACCACGGCGTGATCCGGCCGGGCGATCTGCTGACCACGTCCGACACACTGGGCCACGCGATGAAAGTCGCTGACCATGTCCGCGCACAGGGCGGAATTATCGGCAAAGCGATGACGGCGCTCGAACGGGGCAAGGGCCTGGTGCTCGTTTTGGTGTCTCTCCAGTGAGCGTAGCAACTAATCGAGGAATGCGATATGAAACGGATTCTAACCATCATTGTGGCCTGCGGCGTGTCTTGGATCGCCGGGGCGGCGGATCCTGCGGTGGGCGTCCTGCCCAACGGCCAATTCCACCTCAAACATGAGGTGGACTTCGCCCTCAAGGAAGGCGTCGCGCGCGAACTGTCGCCGGCTGACGCGCTCCGTCGTCCGGTTGCGAAGGGACGCCTGATGGCATTGCACGGGGCTGTACGCGAGGTCGTCGGCGCCCACACGGCGGCGGACCGGTGGCTCCGAGGCGAAGCGCTGCCCGAGCGCGTCCGTCCGAACGGGCCAGACGTCCCGCAGATGGCGCGCTCGCTGAAAGCACTGCTGCGCGAGACAGAAGACGCGGCGGTGGTCGTCGAGCAATTGCGCCAGCATCCCGATGTGGAATGGGCCAGTCTGAATCTGCTGCACGAGCCCGATCTCACACCGACTGACGCTCTTTGGCCCCAGCAGTGGGGGCCGCAACAAATCGGCGCAACGAACGCCTGGGACGTCACTCCAGCATCGACCAGCATCCGCATCGCCATTATCGACACCGGCGTGGACCTGACTCATCCCGACCTCGCCGCTCGCATCGTCTATAACCGAGGCTTCGGCAGCAATGCCAATGGCGATGCCAAGCGCGATCGCCGTGGCGGTAATACGCTTGACCATGGCACCCATGTTGCGGGCATCGCTGCAGCCATTCGCAACAACATCGGCATTGCGGGGGTGGCGCGCGCGAACCTGATGGCCATGGGCTGCGCCTCCTGGAATGACAAGACCGGGAAATACCACATCTGCTGCGACGCTGACGCCATCAACGACGCCGTCGCCAATGGAGCCGATGTCATTAATTGCAGCTTTAGTAACCCTGATCTGACCGACTCACTCCGCGAGGCACTCAGTAACGCTTCATCGGCAGACGCGCTGGTGGTGGTCGCGGCAGGCAATGACGGCCAGGATGTAGACTCCAGTCCAAGCCGGGGCTGGAACGACCACGGCTGGCCATTGATTGTCAGCAACACCAGGGCCAATAACACACTCAATCCCGGCAGTAACTTCGGCCCCGCCATCGACCTGGCCGCGCCCGGCACCGCCATCCTCAGCACCGCGACCACCAACTTCACGGCTGGCACCGCCATCGGACCGTACGTCCAGATGAGCGGGACTTCGATGGCCTCACCCCATGTGGCCGGCGCGGCGGCGATGGTGCGCAGCATGAATCCCCCGCTCATCACCGGCAGCGCCGTGAAGCATTTCCTCTATCGCACGGCGTTGGATTTGGGCGCCGCAGGCAAGGACACCAACTTTGGCAACGGCCTGGTGCAACTCGACCCGCGCTTTCTCCAAACCCTCAAGGATGCCGACGCCTTTCTGAACCCGAACGGCGGCGGGTGGTGGCCTGATGGCACGTACCTTCTGCCTTACACGTTGCTCTCCGACGCAGTGGATTCCGAGCCGGCGGGCAGCGTGCTGGTCCTCAATGGCGGCCAGGTGGACTTCACCACCTACCGCTACCCGGACCCCGTTATTATCACGAAGGCTTGCACTTTGATGGCATTTCCCGACCGGCCGGCGGTGCTAGGCGAGTTCCGACTCAGCCCGTAGCGCGGATTGCGTCACGTCGGTGCTCGCCCGGGTTTTTGACAGACGAATCGGTTCACGGAAAAAAACAATCGAAAGGCAACCTCTATGGGAATTAGAAAGCTGTTTCTCCTCGGGTGGCTTTTCCTGCTGCGGTCGGCTGGAAGCGTTCCCCCGCCGCGACCTTTGCGAACGTCAACGGATTTCGAAATCCCCGGTGGAGTCCCGGTGGAATCGGGAGAAGGCTGCGCTGCGACCCGGCGCAGGCGGACGTCGGTGCTGTTCAAACGCGCTATCAGCATGCTGATCCTTGTTTTGTTGACGCGGCTGGTCTTCGTGCCGCTGCTTGGACAGCAGGTCTATGTGAGTAGCTGTGCCACCAGCGCAGGCACTGGCTCATCCTCCTCCCCGTACAACACGCTGAGCCGCGCCGTGACGGCAGCACCACCCGGAAGCACTCTGGTCATCGCGGGAGGCTCTTACCCAGATGCCATCACGATCCAAAAGAATCTGGCCCTCACCGCCTCGGGCGGGCGGGTGCTTGTGGGCGGCCAGTTCGTCGGAACGCAGGAAATCTGTGTCCCCATCACCGATGATTCTTGCGCTTGGTCGTTTCCCCTGGATCCCTCGGCGGTGTTCTGCTCTGAAAATCCACTGGGAGCACGCGCTAAACTTTACTATCCAGCGGCCGGGCCAGGCAATGCGCCCGTGGCCTGCGGCGGCCCCTTCCCGCTGATCGTGTACGCCCACGGCAACCGCAACTACCCTTCCTGCGACGGCAGCACCTCAGCACCGCCGCAAGATGACTATCGCCAGGCAGATGGTATCCTCAGCCCACTGGCTGCGGCCGGTTTCATCGTCATTTCGGTCGATGTCTCCTGGTTCAGGTGGGGTGGTGCTGTCGAAAAGGCGACCATCATCCTAAACGCCCTCGCTTTCGCGCGGGACGAAAACGCGCGCTCAGGTTCGCGGCTCAAAGGAGCTGTAGATATGGGTCGAGTTGGTTTGGCCGGGCATTCGACCGGAGGCACTGCGGCTGTCGGGGCTGCGAACTATTTGCGCGAGCAGTTTTGTGCTGCAAGTCTGGACCTCGGCGAGGTTCGGGCTGCCGCGCTGGCATTGCTTGCTCCCGGCTTTACGGGCGCAATGCCCTTCGCTCCTGCGTTGGTCATCCATGGAACCACCGATACCGGGCAGGTCGGGGACGGTCCGCTCAAGACGTACGAAGGCGCAACCGGGCCAAAGCATCTCGTGGTGGTGACCGGCGCAAACCATTACGGATACACCGACGCTCTCTGCGTCGCACCTCCGGATGACGGCCTTTGCGAAGTGGGTGGCGTGGCAGGTCAGGATGCTCGCCGCCGCCAACAACGCACAGCGGGGAACTACGTGGAGGCGTTCTTCTCCTACTACCTGCGAGGCGCCACAACCAAACGGGACTACTTGCTACAACAAAGCGGAGAGCAGTGTGGCCATCCGGGCGATCCCCCGACGTGCGGCTCTCCGCGTCGTCGCTTTGAAGATCTCAACAGCTTGAACGTGGAAGTCAACATATGCTCCTGCCCGCCATAAGCCAGGCTTCCCAAGACCTAAGCAAGGGCGCGATTTTGTGCCGGCTTGAACTCACGATCGAGGAAAACACCTCCCAAAATTCCAATGAAACCAAGAATCAGTTCCAGTGAATCCCGCAGTGCAGGCACCTGCACCTGGAGATCCGCTCCATGCTCACTCCATCATTCAAAAGTTCTCGCGCATTCATGATTGCGGCGACCGCGCTTTGGCGCTGCACCGTTCTTCGCCAGAAGGACTACACTGGCTCAACCAGCGGGGTATCCAATGGCAGGGATTTGATTAGACGGTGACAACCGAACGTTGTCCCGACTGTTTCCCGGCCAGACGAAGCTCATTCCGCTAAACGGTCAACCGGACATCTCGACGAATTGATTTCGATTCTTCGAAGGGCGACCGCCGTCCCGTAACCCTGGTGGACCCGCGAGCGCATCTCGACCGGCAATTGATGAAAGCATTTCACGCGACCCACTTCTTTGAAATCAGCAGCGCGCAGAGTATTGGCATCACCGTGATGGTGACGAACCTTGATGCGGTCTGCCGATTCTGCGGCAACCAGGTGGAGTACGTCATCGTTCGCAACCCAGCCCGTGCCCCGAAAACCAGAATGTTCGAC
>DASYTX010000201.1:0-4127 GCA_036001865.1 Terriglobales bacterium | reverse complement strand
CGGGAAAGCGTCCCGCCGTCTTCGGTTTCAAGCACCCGTTTGAGGGCTTGACGCACCGCAGCACCGGCACCAGGCGCAGCACGTTGCCAGTCCAGCGCCGGAAAGTTCTTCAGCTCGTCGTCTGTGATTGTGCGGGCCATTGGCTAGCGGAACAGGTCGCGTTCGGCAGGACGGATGAGGTCGCGTGCTCGACCGCGCCCCGCCGGGTATCGGAACCCACGAATGATACACGCCGGGGTGCGCGAAAGCTTGCCGCAGGCGAGGCCGGCGGCACACGCCAATTCGTCAGCGATCGCCTCCAGACTGGCGCGCAGCCGGTAGCCATGAGGATCGCGCCGCCCGCGGTAGTCGCGAAAGGCTTTCATCCCCGCCAAGCCGATGGCCACCTCCGTCAGACCTTCGCGCCAAGGCCGGCCGAAGCTGTCGCTGACGATCACCGGCACCGCGAAGCCGAGCTTGCGCCGCAGCGCGCGGTAGAGTTCAGCAGCCGAGCGATCGGGATCGGCGGGCAGGAGCACGGCGCTGCGGCCGCCATCGACATTGGATACATCCACGCCGCTATTGGCGCAGATCAAGCCGTGGCGGGTCTCTGTGATCAGCACCCCGCGCTTCTGGCGCACCACTCGTCGGGCCTGCTTTAGTGCCAGTTGCAGCACGCGCGCGTCCAGTCCATAACGCGCCGCCCACCGCCGCGCTGATGGTGAGGGCTTCACCTTGCCCAGCAACGCGATTCGTCCTTCCGCCTTGGAGATGATCTTGTGCTTCACCACCAGGATGTCGCCAGGCACGAAGCGCAGCTTCTGCCGCCGCAATGCGTCCATGATTGCCTGCGCTATGGAATCGCGCGGATGGATCTCTCCCATGCCGCGGACGGCAATCGCGCTTATGTCGCCCATGTCAGCCGTGCGCCGCCGCCAGCAATCGCCTGGCGACATTCCACTGGCGCAGCAGGCGCTGGGCGCGCGTTTCTCCCTCGGCCATGAGCAGAGCGATCAGGTCAGCGGGATCGTCGACATCGAGGCCGATGCCCGGCAGCGGCAGCACGGTAAACGGGTGGCCAGTAGCGCGGGCGGCGGCAAGATGCGGCTGGAAACTGTCATTTCCAAAGCGCAGCGGGAACAGGTCCGCCGGGCGACGCAGTACCGCGTTGCTGCCGCGCCCGCTGGCCGACGGCACCAGCACCGCGCCGCTATCGTTGGCCGCCGCGGTGAAGATTGCCTCGACTTCATGCACCGTGGTCAGCGGGATGTCACCGGGCAAAACCAACGTGTAGGTGGCACCGCGCTTCACACACACCCGCGTCGCCATCTCGATGGCTTCGGATTCCCCATGATTGACAGCGTCTTCGATGACATGGAACCGCAGGTCAGCGGCCATCTGTAGCGCGCGCCGGTCGCCGGTGACCAGCCCAACCTCATCGCGGCGCGAGCACCTAGCCAGCGTGCCCAACACATCATGGAGCATGGCCTCGGCCAACGCGAAGCGTTCCCCGGGATCGAGCACCGCTGCCAGCCGCTGCTTGGCATTCCCCAGGTTCTTGACCGGCACCAGGATCATGAGGCTGCCTTCAGTTCGTGCTCGCGAACGAAGTCGAGCACGGTGCCGGCGAGCGCGGCCTTGTCGGCCGCCGATTTCATCATGGTGTCGGTGACACGCACTTCAACACCGGGCACTCCCACCCTCGTGGCGGCGTCGCGTTCGTCGACCACCATGACATCGAGGAAGTCGGCATAGGTCTGTGCTATGCCAGCGGGAGAAACTGGCAACGCTTGCACTCTCATCAGTTCGCCCGCCGGCCCGGAAACAGCGGCCCCGCCCACAATCGGACTGACCGCAGCAATAGGCGCGACCGTTCCGCGCAAAGCATCGCGGATTCCAGGCACGGCCAGGATCGGCCCAATGCTGGTGACAGGATTACTGGGCGCGACCAAGACCGCCTCGGCCGCCATGATGGCTTCAACGACGCCGGGCGCAGGCACGGCCTGCTCAGCGCCATCGAAGCGCACGCCTGTGACCGCCACTTGCCAGCGATCCCGCACGAAATACTCTTGAAAGCTGAGTTCTCCTTCCGGCGTGAGTACGCGGGTCTCAACGCGTGCGTCCGTCATGGGCAGCACGCCTGCCTGAACACCGAAGGCTCGCGTGATCTGGCGCGTGGCGTCAGTCAGTGTGCTTCCGGAGGCCAATAGTTCAGTGCGCCGGAGATGAGTTGCGAGATCACGGTCGCCAAGCTGGAACCACGCCGGCGCGCCCAGACGCTTCATCTGCTCGAGGCAGTGGAAGGTATCGGCATCGATCCCCCACCCCCGCTCCGCGCTGAGCATGCCCGCCAAGGCGTAAGTAATCGAATCCAAGTCGGGAGCAACGTGTAGTCCCCACCAGATAAGGTCGTCGCCGGTGTTGACGATGCAGGTCAGCTCGCGTGCGGGCAGCACCTGCGCCAACCCCTGCACGAACTTAGCCCCGCCACTGCCGCCGGTCACCACAACGATCATGCTGCCCTCCGCGCCAACCCGTCAGCGCCGGTGGCAGCTACAACTTTTTCCCCCAGCAGGCCGCCGCGGGAGATCGCCATGGGGACAAACTCCGGGTACACGCACAGCCGCTCGCGCAACGCCCACCCTGCCGCCGCGGTGCGCCGTTCCAGTTCCGCCAGATGTGGCCACGGAGCTTCGGGATTAATGAAGTCCGGCGTGAGTGGCGAGACGCCGCCCCAATCATTGATACCGCCGGCAAGCAGTTCCTCGTAGTTCGGGGCGGAGAGATTGGGTGGCGCCTGAATGTTCATGTCGCCGAGCACAAGCCGCGCCACCGCGATGGTTCGCAGCATGTCGCCGCGCGAAGGCTCCGGCCAGTCATGCATGGGGATGGCCGGCTTCACGCGGAAGTTCTGGATGATGACCTCCTGGATGTGCCCGTACCGCCGGTGTAGTTCGCGAATCACCAGCAGCGCCGCCACGCGGTCTTCTGGCGTCTCCCCAATGCCGATCAGCAAGCCGGTAGTGAAGGGCACCTGCTGCTCACCGGCACCTTCGATGACTTGCAGCCGGCGCGATGGGACCTTATCTGGGGCGCCGTCATGGGCAGCGCCCGGCCGCAAGAGGGCTTCACTCATGGTTTCCAGCATCAGTCCCAGACTGGGGCACACCGTGCCCAGCCGCGCGATCCACTCCGCGCTCATCAGCCCGGGATTAGCGTGCGGCAGCAGCGACGTTTCACGCAGCACCAGCTCGCACATGGCTTCGAGGTAGTGCAAAGTAGACTTGTAGCCCAGCTTCCGCAGGGTCGTGCGCATTTCCGGAAACATGAGTTCGGGCTTATCGCCTAGGCTGAAGAGCGCCTCCCGACAACCAAATTTCTCTCCCGCCCGCACGACGTCGAGGACCTCTTCTGGTGTCATGGTGTGCGCGCCGGCATCGGATGGGTCTTTACGAAAGATGCAATAGCCGCAATAGTCGCGACACAGGTTGGTCAGCGGCAAGAAAACTTTGCGGGAGTAGGTGATCACTCCGGAGTGGAAGCGCTCTTTGGCAGCGCGGGCCGCGGCCAGCAGCTCGGGCAATTCTTGATCGCTGCAACGGATCAGGCGGCAGGCGAGGTCGCGGGTCGGCGGCAGGCCATGGGCGAGCTCATCCCATAGCGAGTGCCCGAGGCGGTCCGCCGAAACTGTTTGCCCGGTGACCACTGGAGACTTGCCTCCCTGTCATCGCCCCAATGCCGCGCGCGCAGGCTTGCGGCCCGAGATGTTAATCGAACCCACAGGGGTCTGCCAAAAAAGTTATTTCCAACAGCTACTCCGATGGTCTAAACTCCCCGCCCGCGAAGAGGATATCTCTGCAATTCAGCCCAGTGGGAGGAAATCCATGTCCCGCGCACTTTCCCCATTTCTCGTCGCCCTCGTGTCCCTGTTCCTGCTCTGCGCGTCGCTTGAGGCGCAAACCACCGCCAGCATCGAAGGCCGCGTGCTCGATCCTTCCGGCGCCGCTATTGCCAAGGCCAACGTGACCGCGGTCAATGAGGAAACTGCGTACTCGCGCACTGCGGTGACTTCCACCACCGGCACGTACCAGCTCCAGCAGTTGCCGGTCGGCAGCTACACCGTGACCGCGGAGGTCGGCGGCTTCAAG
>DASYTX010000200.1:0-5674 GCA_036001865.1 Terriglobales bacterium | reverse complement strand
CTCGGGCACCAGCTCCTCATCGAACAGGCCGCGCTCGATGGTGGGCTTGTCCTGCACGAAGGCCGCGATGACTTCGTTCAGGTCTTCCTGACAGATTCGCGCCGCCTCCTTGCTCTTGGGCTCGGCGATGCCCTTGATCTCGATTTGGTACGCCCCTGTCTGCACATTGACACCGACATTGCAGCGGTCCGGGTCGTAGCCGCCCTCGCCGTAGTCAAAACCCGGCGCCGGGCCACTGTCGGGGTTCTTGGGCTTGAACTCGAAGCGTGGAGCAAGGACCTGCTCCATCAGCAGGCTCGCCGCGATGGCCTTCAACGTATCGTTGACGGCCTCGGTGACAGCTTCCTCGGCCGCATCCGGCTCGGCGATCAGGTTAGTGAACCTCGCGCGGGTCTTGCCGGGCGCGTCGCGGGTAGCACGGCCGATGATTTGCACGATCTCTGTCAAGCTGGCGCGGTAGCCCACGGTCAGCGCGTGTTCGCACCAAATCCAGTCGAAGCCTTCCTTCGCCATGCCCAACGCGACGATGATGTCCACATGGTCCCGGTTGTTCTTCTGCGCCGGGTCTTTAAGCGCAGCGGACACGCGGTCGCGCTTAGCGGCATCGTCATCGACGAGATCGGCGATGCGCAACACGCGGCCATCGGGGTGCTTGACGAGCTGGAAGCCGGTGGCGGCGTCAATGTCCTGCCACTCCCCCAGTGCCTCGATAATGTGCTCCACCTCGCGCATCTTGTCCTTCGTGCTTTCACGCGAATTGACGTTGGGGATGTGGATGATGGTCTTCTCGGCGGGATCGAGGACGTTGAGGATGTCATCGACGTAAGGCCCGCTGTAGAAGAAGTAACCGATGTCGAGTTGCTTGAGGTACTCGTAGCCGTTCAGTTGCTCGTAATACGTGTAGGTGACGGTATCGAACTTCGACTCGTCCTGCGGGGCCAGCACGGCCTCGGCGTCGCCCCGGAAATAGGAGCCGGTCATGGCGACGATGTGCGTCTTGCCACGCGCGAAGAACTGCCCGAGGTGCAAGCCGAGCTTGTTGTCCGGGTTCGCTGAAACGTGGTGGAACTCATCGACTGCGATCAGGCGGTCGTCGAACGCCTCTAAGCCGTAGGCATCGACCGCGAAGCGGAAGGTCGCGTGGGTGCAGACCAGCACCTGGTCGTCGCCTTCGAGGAACGCGCCCAGCGACTTGACCTTACCGCCGTTGTCGTTGCCCGGCGCGTTGCACAGGTTCCACTTGGGTTCGACCTGCCAGTCGGACCAGAAGCCGTACTTGGATAGCGGCTCGTCGTTAAAACTTGCGCCGATGGACCTTTCCGGCACAACGATGATTGCTTGCTTCAAGTCCTGGTTCTGCAATTTGTCGAGCGCGATGAACATGAGGGCACGACTCTTGCCGGATGCGGGCGGCGACTTGATGAGCAGGTATTGCTCGCCGCGCTTCTCGTAGGCGCGCTCCTGCATGGGCCGCATCCCAAGGGCATTGGCCTTGGTCGATACGCCGTTGCGGGCGTAGGTGACGGAAACGGATGGTACGGACTTGATCTTGTCGCTCATGCATAGGCTCCCGCCTTGCGCTTCTTGCCCTTGGCTGGTATGGCCGAAGCTGTCATCTTAGTGTAGAGGTCGAACAGCTTCTCAAGCCGCTCGGTGTCGTTCTTGAAGCGGCGGCCGATGTAGATGCGCTCCAACACTTCGTCGTTGCGATCATGGGCGGCGCGCAGGTCAGCGGGCATGTTATCGGGGTCGTACAGGTCCGCGATGGTCGCGGGGAAGTGATGCTCCCGCGCCAGCAAAATGTCCTCGGCGCAGCGTGTCAGGTCGGCCTTGTTCTTTTCGGTCAACATCGGCACAGGGAAAGTGTTCCAGCCGAGGGTGTTGGAGTAGCGGAAATCCGTTTTCAGTTTGCCGCAGACCGTAGCGATCCAGACTAGGTGCAGGCGGCTGGCGATGAGGGCCATATTCCAGAGCGGGGCGTCGTAGAGACCAAATGCAAGGTTGGTGAGCGTGGTGTGCTCATCGACAATACCGATTGGCAAGTATGGACGGCGCTCCGAGGAAACACTTGGCACGACGATCGTGCGCGTGTTGCCGATTCGCATTAGCTTGAGTTGATGTGGACGTTTGGCAAGAATAGTTCTTGCCCCCTTGTCGGGACTTGCCAAACGCAATGCACGCACCGCCTCAATGCGTTCGTTCAAGGCTTGTATTTTCTGTGCCACTGCCAAATGCTTGTCTTCGATCCAGATACAGAAGCGCGTGCCGCCGTTGATGAAATCTTGCGAGCCGTAGATGCAACGTATGAACTTTTCTCGTTGTTCCTCAGTTAGCCCTAATGATTGCAACTCATCGCGGCTCAGCAGCAAGTTGCCACCGTCACTTGGTTTGTTGCCAAATTCCATCACGGCCAGTTCCGACAACGGTGCATTGCACTTCTCTACGATGACGGGTGAGCCAATTGTCAAGTAAGGGGTTATCGAAACACCTTCGCGCACGACAACTGTTCCATCTTCTTGATGCTCGTACAGACGACGCAGTGCACCAGAGGCATCTCCAATCCCAACGACTGCAACGGTCACGCCTGCATTGTGGCTGGCGAGATTCGCCCACTTGAATGAAGTGTATGCAAAGAGAATGTCGCAGCCCGTCTCGTACACGACAGGCCAAAGGATAGGAACTGACTGGCCTTGGCAGATCGAGTTCGTGCTCACGAAGGCGCCAACTCCGCCAGCGCGACGGATGTAATCCGCCGCCTTGATGAACCACCCGCTCACATAGTCCAAGAAACCAGGCGAACCCGTGCGACCGCTTACGATGTTACGGATGTCAGCCTTTTGCTCTGCACTCTGCCAAGTGTTGCCCAGGTAAGGAGGATTACCACAAATGTACGTCTCACCACCCTCGTTCTCGAAATCAATCTCTGCCTGATCGAGCGGAGAACCGAACAAGTCATCAGCCTGCACCTTCACCCCGGTACCAGTAGGCGGGCAAATGCTCAACCAGTCCAGCCGCAGCGCGTTACCGCAGGTAATCCAGTTCTCGTTGCGCAGGGGCAGGAACTCGGCCAAAGCAAGCTTCTGCCCGCGATATAGCACGTCGCACTGATACTCGGCGATCACCAGCGCAAGGCGGGCGATTTCCGCTGGGAAGTCGCGCAACTCGATGCCGCGAAAGTTGGTAATCGGAATTTCTGATGGGCGATCCGACTCGCCGCGCCGCAGGTTGATCTCCGCCTCAATCGCGCGCATTTCCTTGTAGGCGATGACAAGGAAGTTGCCCGAGCCGCAGGCCGGGTCGAAGACCCTGATCTTCGCCATGCGCTTGCGCAGATTGAGCAAGGTACGGGGGTTGTCTCCCGCTTCCTCAAGCCGCGCCCGCAGGTCGTCGAGGAAAAGTGGGTTCAGCACCTTCAGGATGTTAGGGACACTGGTGTAATGCATCCCCAGCTCGCCACGCTCCTCGTCCTCGGCAACGGCCTGAATCATCGAACCGAAGATGTCAGGGTTGATCTTGGTCCAGTCCAACCCGCCGACGTGCAGCAGGTAGGACCGGGCGATCTTGCTGAAACGCGGCACCTGGTCGCCACCAGAGAACAACTGCCCATTGACATAGGGGAAGTCTTCGGCCCAGCGGGGAATCTTGGCTGCGGCCCGGTCCTCGCGCTTAGTGTTCATGGCGCGGAACAGCGTGGCGATGACCTCGTGCGTGTTGGACGAGTCCTTGGCGCTCATCTGCGTCACGGTTTCGGTGAAGCGGCCCTTGCCGATGAAGATGTCGGTGTCCTCGGCGAAGAAGCAGAAGATGAGCCGCGCCATGAAGTGGTTCATGTCATGGCGGCGCTCCGACGTGCCCCATTCAGGGTTGTCTTTCAACAGTTCGACGTACAGGCGATTCAGGCGGCTGGTGGCCCGGATGTCGAAGGCGTTTTCGCTGATCTGGCGGACGGTGCTGATGCCCGCCAGCGGCAGGAAGAAGCCGAAATGGTCTGGGAAGTCCTTGAAGGCGCAGGCGACGGTCTCGCCGCTGGTCAGGTCTTCGGCCTCGAAGTCCGCGCCGTCCGTGGCAAGGATGAACTTCGCCTTGGCCTTGGCCGTCGCCGGGCTGGCCTTGAGAGCGGCCAGCGTCTGCGTCACCCGACCTGTGTCGCAGGTCAGGATGTGGATGTTGCTGGTCTGGAGAACGCCGCCCAGGTCGGACTTGTTCGACGCCCCAGCGCGAAGGCGTTTGATGGTCGTCGCCTTGTTGCCGAAGGCTTCAAGGAACGCATAAGGGAACTCTGCGGGATCAAAGGAATGCTCCGCGAGGTCTGTAATGGCTTGTTCGATTTCTACAGCGTTCATGGGTTAGCAACTTGCCTATGTTTCTTCTTCCCGCTCGCGCCCGTTTGAGTTTCTGTAGCTGGCGCGTTGCTGCGGGGTGCCACTTTTGTAAATGGTGGTCCGTGAGACCTTGTAGCGCTCCGCGATCTGACTGACCGGAATGGTCGGGTCAACATAAGGCGCTTGATCTCTCTAATTTGTCGTGCATCCAACCGCGGCATCCTGCGCGATGACGCTGCGGTTCTTCATCCCTCCTCCGGGCTGTCGGATAACATTTGATTTCCGCGCAGCGCTCTTGGAGCGTGGAGTTGGATCGCGCAAACGGCGATTTACTGCGCGACAAATCCCGTCGGAATGTGGGATTTTACGATAATTCCTGATTCGAGGTTTGTCTTACATGTTGATCGGTTACATGCGGGTATCGAGCAGTGATGAACGCCAGTCGGTCGCCCTGCAGCGTGATGCCCTGCTTCGGCCGGAGTGGAAGTTCATTGGCCGAGTACTGCCTGCTAATGCTCAGGGGCACCCTAGCGTGCCGGTATTGTGCCGAGGTGCCAGCGCTATCAGTGAAACACCAACTATCACGACGCTTTGTTCCTGACATACGAAGCACAAGCGGTAACCGTGCTAAAAGGATTTCTCGACGACCCAGCCACAGTGCTACAGGCGTTTGTGAGCATGGCGGGCGCGTTTTCGGCGATTCGTATCGGTGCATCCGACTGGCAAGCCTTCATTAACGATCTGGACGGCCATCTGAGCCTGCTGGTGAAACCGTCTGATGTATGGCATTAGAACATCTAATACTCAACCTACCTTGTCGCCAGAAGAGCAAGAACCCCCGCGAAAACGGGGGTTCTTGCTGCCTGAAATCCGCTGCTTCCTTTGCACCCTATCAACCTCGCAAAGAACTTTATTCGCCGCCCGTAAAGAGCTTTATTACCCGTGAAGCACTTTATTATTTCTGAACAGTTTTTTTACGGATTGATAAGCAATTAACGCTTTTCAATTAGGACAATTTGTCCTAATATAACAACTGAGGCCGGGCACTGTGCTCAGGTCAATTACCGGAGAATTCCGATGACCCCACAACAAGAACTGATCGTCGCGCAAGCGTTGTCCATCCTGTATGCCGAGTTGAAGACTGGGGGCGAGGCGCTGCAATCCCCGCAGGCTGTGCGTGACTTCCTACGTCTTCATCTCGTGCGCGAAGAGCGCGAGGTGTTCGCTGTGCTGTTCCTGAATGCCGCCGGCCGTGTGATCGAATACGTGCCGATGTTTTACGGCACGCTGAACGAAACCCGCGTGTATCCGCGTGAAATTGCCCGCGCCGCGCTTCGCCTGAATGCTGCGTC
>DASYTX010000199.1:0-8625 GCA_036001865.1 Terriglobales bacterium | reverse complement strand
TGGATCGACGTCTCCGCGCGCGAGCTTTACCGCCAGGTGCTGGGCACGGCGCGGCAACTGGCGAAGTGGGGAATCGGCAAAGGCGATCGGGTGGCGATCGTCAGTGAGAACCGTCCGGAATGGGCGGTGGCCGATTTCGCCACACTGATGCTGGGCGCGGTAGATGTCCCTCTCTACCCCACCCTCACCCCCGAGCAGACGGAACTCATCCTCAAGGATTCGGGGGCGCGCGTGGCTTTCACCTCCACCGTCGAGCAACTGAAAAAGATCTTGGATCTGAAGCCGCGGACCGCACTGGAGAAGGTCGTGGTCATGGACTATGTGGGGATCACTGACGGCATCCCCATGCATCGCCTGATGCACAATCCCGACCAGACGGGCCGCGACCCGGAGTCCGACGCCCGGGCCCGGGCCATTCAGCCGGATGATCTGGCCACCATCATCTACACCTCAGGAACCACGGGCACGCCCAAGGGAGCGATGCTCACCCATGGGAATCTCGCTTCCAACCTGATGTATTCACTGGAACTGTTCGATCTTCACCCGGGCGACGTTGGCATCTCCTTCCTGCCGCTGTCGCATATCACGGCACGGCATCTCGACTACTCCCTGTTCAAGTACGGCGTGACCATCGCCTACTGCCCCAGCTTCGACCTGCTGCCGCAGTACCTCACGGAGGTGCGGCCGACCATCTTCGTGGGCGTACCGCGGGTCTATGAAAAGATCCGCAACAAGGTGCGCCAAGAAGCCGGCAGCGGACCAAAGCACGCCATCTTCAACTGGGCGGTCGGCGCGGGACGCAAGCACCGCGAGGAATTTCTTCGCACCAGCCAAGCCTCGTCGCTGAGCTGGAAGATTGCCAACGCGCTGCTGTTCTCGAAGATCCGCCAGAGCATGGGCGGGCGCGTAAAGTACTTCATCTCGGGCGGCGCGCCGCTGGGACGCGAGCTGGCAGAGTGGTTTGCTGACGTCGGCATCCGCATCGATGAGGGATACGGGCTCACTGAGACCTCGCCGGTCATCGCTCTGAACACCCCGCAGCATCACAAGCTGGGCACGGTCGGACGCGTGTTGCCCAACGTGGAGTGCAAGGTCGCAGAAGATGGCGAGATTCTCGTGCGCGGCCCATCTGTGTTCAAGGGCTATTGGAACCTGCTTGAGGAGACCACCAATGCCTTTGCCGACGGCTGGTTCAAGACGGGAGATGTCGGCTTCCTGGACGAAGAAGGCTTTCTCAGCATCACTGACCGTAAGAAGGAACTGATCAAGACTTCTGGGGGAAAATTCATTGCTCCACAGCCCATCGAACTGGCGCTCAAGGCCAGCATGCTGGTGGGCTATGCGGCCGTGGTTGGCGACCGGCGCAAGTTCGCTTCCGTAGTGATAGCGCCGAACTTTCCGGCGCTTGAAACGTGGGCCCGCCAGAACGCCGTCAGCTTCAGCTCGCGGGAGCAACTGGTGGCGGATGGTCGCGTGCAGGCGCTCTACGAGAAAATGGTTGCCGAGGTCAACAATCACCTGGCGCCTTTTGAAACCCTCAAGCGCGTGCTCCTTGTGCCCGAAGAGTTCACTGTCGAAAATGGCGCGCTCACGGCATCGATGAAGATGCGGCGCCGGGCCGTCGAGGAACGCTACCGCGCGCAGATCGATGCGGTCTATGCCGCTGCCGAGACCCGCAACTCCGAGGCAGTCGGCGTCAGCTAGCAGACCCACCGAGTATCACGTCCGAGCCCGGCTTTCCGGCACGACAGCGGGAGATTAGAATTGGCTTATGGATCCGTTTGTCATTGCCGGCCGGCAGTTCCGCTCGCGACTCATCGTGGGCACTGGCAAGTACCGGTCCTTCCAGGAGACGGCGCGGGCGCTAGAGGCCAGCGGGGCGGAGATGGTCACGGTTGCCGTGCGTCGCGTGAACCTCGACCGCTCGAAGGAATCGCTGCTCGACTTCATCGATCCCGGCAAATATTTCCTGCTGCCGAACACGGCTGGTTGCTACGCCGCTGACGAAGCCATCCGCACGGCGCGGCTGGGGCGCGAAGTGGGGCTGTCGGACTGGATCAAGGTAGAGGTCATTGGCGACCAGGCCACGCTTTACCCGGACGTGAGTGCTACCATCGAGGCCACCCGCATACTGGTAAAGGAAGGCTTTACAGTTCTGCCCTATACCTCTGATGACATTGTGGTTGCCAAGCGGCTGGTGGATGCCGGCGCGGCTGCCGTGATGCCGCTGGGCGCGCCCATCGGCAGCGGTATGGGAATCCAGAACGAGGCCAACCTGCGCATCATGCGGGCGATGATCACGGACGTTCCGCTGGTAGTTGACGCCGGCGTGGGCACGGCCTCTGATGCCGCCATTGCCATGGAACTGGGCTACGATGCTGTGCTGATGAATACCGGTATCGCCGCCGCGCAGGAGCCCGTGTTGATGGCGGAAGCCATGAAGCACGCCGTGATCGCAGGGCGGGCTGCGTACCTGGCGGGACGCATGCCGAGCAAGCTCTACGCCACCGCAAGTTCTCCGCTGGAAGGAGTTGTGAAGTAGTGGGCAGTGGTTAGTGCTTGGCAAAGTTTAAGGGCGGCTTGGGAGGCCGCCCTTTATCTGCTCTCGTACTCGGGTTACTTCTTCTCCTCGAGCATCTTCACGCTTTCGACGCGCACCGTTCCCTTCTCTGCGTCGACATTGCCGGTAACAGCAACGTAATGACCCTCATGGCCCTTGAGAGCCTCAGGGTTATCCACGCTCCAGACCTTCTTATCGGCTTCGGAGACGAAGACCACCTTGTGCCCGGCCTCGATGCACTTCTTGGCGCACTCGGCATGTGTGGCCGACATTCCTTTTGCCGCGCACTTCATGTCGCTGACCCAGCCGTTGACCGTAGTCGTTTCCTTTGCGACTGCCACCATGGCTAGAATCAGGGCCAAGGTGCACATCATCAGAATCAACTTCTTCATAGCAAACCCTCCTCATGCGCCCGGCATACGCCGCGAATGAACAGGACGTTGCCCGCGCCAGGTTAGACTGATTTCAGAGCGCAACTCTTATACGTGGCGGAACGCTGATTTGCAAGGGATTGGCAAGTTGGCGCCTGGTCGAGAGTGCCGGTGTGGCACTGCGGCCACGGGGGAGACCTACTTCTTCGCTGCTTCGTCTGGTGAACTTTGTGGCCGTTGTTCGGGCATCGTGTAAACCACTTCGCCCGGCTTGGCGTAGCGCAACTGTTCGCGCGCTTCCTTCTCGATCGCCTTAGGGTCGGTTTTGAGCTTCTCGATGCGCTGGCTGACGCGCATATTTTCTTTCTGAAGTTCCTCGATATGCTTCTGCAGCTCGCGGTGCTGGGCGCGTTTTTGGCTCCAGGCCACCATGCCGTTAGTGCCAAAGACCACGTGCGCGGCCAGCAGCAGGGCCAGCAGCGCCACTCCTGCCGTGGCCATCTTGCCCCGCGCATGATGGAGCCACTCGAGCGTCCGTCGGGTTGAGACTTGCGCGCGAGCGGTGTTCTGGGGCATCAGGTGAAGATCCAGTCCTTGGCAGCGGCACTGAGCTTTGCCAGTTCCGCCTGCGAGCGCGCCTCCGAATACACGCGCACCACCGGCTCGGTGCCGGAAAGGCGGTAACACACCCACGAGCCGTCCTCTAGAACCAGCTTCAGACCGTCGGTGCGAACCACCTCAGCGACCTTGCGACCAGCGAAATGGCGCGGCTCCGTCTGCAACTTGCTAGTGAACTTCTGTTTTACTTCCGGCGTCAAGCGGAAGTTCTCGCGTAACGGGTAAAAGGAACCAACTTTAGAAAATAAATCACGCAACTGTTCGCCCAACGACCTGCGCCGCCGCGCCACCATCTCACAGCAGAGCAACCCGGCTAGAATGCCATCCTTTTCCGGCACATGATGACGGATGGACAGCCCTGCACTTTCTTCCCCGCCAATGGCGATCTTGTCCTGCTTGATCAGTTCACCGATGTACTTGAAGCCCACGGGCGTCTCGTAGAGCTCCACCCCATGGTGGTGGGCCAGCGCGTTGATCAGGTTGGTGGTGGCCACCGATTTGGCCACGCCGTTCTTCCAACCTCGGCTCTCCACCAGGTAGTCGAACAGCAGGGCGACGATGTAGTTGGGCGCGATGAAGGCGCCGTCTTGGTCGAGAATGCCGAAGCGATCAGCATCGCCATCGGTGGAGATACCTATATGCGCGCTGTTTTCGCGCATCTTGTTGCGCAGATCGGAAAGCGGGTGGTCGTCGGGTTCCGGGGCATGGCCGCCGAAGAGCACGTCACGGCAGTCGTGGATGGTGGCGCATTCAATGCCGGCCTCGCGCAGCAGCGTGTCAGGGTAGCCGCGCGCCGCACCCCACAGTGGATCGAAAGCCACACGCAGCCCGGCGTGCTTGATCACCTCCAGGTCGACGGTTTCGCGCAGCCGGGCCAGGAAGACGCGGCGAACGTCGATTTGCGTGGCTGTTGCCGGCTGGGCGGACGGCGCAGGCTGGCCATCAAGGGCGGCGATTTCGGTCTCGACCTTTTTCGTGACCTCGGGCAGGGCGGGTGCGCCGTCGGGCGTGGAAAACTTGATGCCGTTGTACTCCGCGGGATTGTGTGAGGCGGTAAAGTTGATGGCGCCATCCGCGCGGGAGCGGATCACCTCGTAGGCGATGGCCGGTGTGGGGGCAGGGTCGCTGATCACTTGCGGGCTGATACCGTGGGCCGCCAAAATTTCCGCAGCCAGCGCCACCAGCGACTCGCCCAGGAACCGCGGATCGCGTCCCACGATCAGGCGTGCGCCCTCCGGCTTCTGCGAGATCACGTAGCGGGCGATGCCAGTTACGGCGCGGCGCACGTTGGCAAACGTGAATTCCTCTGCGATGACGGCACGCCAGCCCGAGGTCCCAAATTTGATTAGTGTTGCCATGTGCGCGAAGGTGCTAAATTGGCCCGCAGCAAACGCCGAAGGGCGAAATTCAGCCGACGAATTCTAAATGACGGATAAGCGCATCGTCCTAACCACCGCCGGATCCAAAGAAGAAGCGCAGAAGATAGCGCACGGGTTGGTTGAGCAAAGGCTGGCTGCCTGCGTCAACATTGTGGGCCCCATCCAGTCGGTCTACCGGTGGGAAGGCGCCGTGGAGAGCACGGCGGAATACCTGCTGGTAGTGAAAACCACCGCGGCGGCGTTTGAGCGGGTGCGCGAGGCCATCCGTGCCCTGCATTCCTACGAGCTGCCGGAGTGTATCCAGCTCCCGATTGAAGCCGGCAGCGCCCTGTACCTGGACTGGATAGCGGAGTCGGTGCAGGGAGGGTAGGCAAGTCGGTCCCCTTGCCCGTCCAAAACGGAACACCCCCCACGCTGTCCCAAGTCCAACCTCCTGACGCGTCCCTTTGGTAACCGGTTCTGGGCACGCAGCGCCTTTACAATCAGTTCAATGGACGTGGTGTTGGCAGCCGCGGTCGTGGTAACCGGCCTGGTATTTGGAAGCTTCCTGAACGTATGCATCCACCGGCTGCCGCGCGGCTTGTCCGTGGTTCGCCCGGGCTCGGCATGCCCGCACTGCGGCGCCTCCGTACGCTGGTATGACAACGTACCGGTGCTGAGTTGGCTATGGCTGCGGGGACGTTGCCGGCACTGCAAGCGCGCCATTTCAGCGCGGTACCTGGCCGTCGAGCTCCTCACCGCGCTGCTTTTTCTGGCCTGTTATGCGGCCTTCGGACTGTCGTGGAGCATGCTGAAGTTTTCCGTGTTCTCCTTCCTGCTGCTGGGCCTGATCTTCACCGACGCGGAACACAAGCTCCTCCCGGACCGGCTCACGTTACCCGGACTCGGCCTCGGACTGCTGTTCAGCCTGCTGGTACCGGTCGAAGACCTGGCCGCAAGGCTGTTGGCCTCCAGGGTGGAACTGCCGGTTGCCTCTGAACTGGGCTGGCGGCTGCTCTCCTTGACGGATTCGCTGCTCGGCGCCGCCGTGGGTGCTTCCTTCATCTACGGCGCGGGTGCGCTGTATCGCAAAGCACGCGGCGTGGAGGGCATGGGGTTCGGCGACGTGAAGCTCATGGCCATGGTCGGCGCATTCCTGGGAACGAAGCTGACGGTGTTCACCGTGTTCGCAGCATCGCTGCTGGGGTCCCTGTTCGGTATCGCCACCGTGCTAGTGGTCTGGCTAAAGCGTACTCGTCGCTACATGCGGCGGCGGCGTGGACCCGCGCAGGCGGCGCGCAAACGCGCGTGGAAGTCCGCGAAGATCGTCTATCGACATTACGAGATGCCGTTCGGAGTTTTCCTGGGCAGCATGGCGATCGTGGCGGCGTTTTTGGGGAACCAGGTCCTGGGCTGGTATTGGAGGTTTTACCGTTGAGCCTGCTGACCAACCCGCTGGTATTGCGCATGGCGGTGGTGCTGTTGGCGGCGGTGTTCGCCTTTGCCATCGGAGCAGCCCTGATCCGGCTGCTGCGACGGATGAGCCCCGCGGCCGCCGCTGAAGAGCTCCGCAGCGCACCCCGCGGCAGCGGCATGCAGTTGGAGGCGTATCACGGTGTCATCCAGCGGCTGAAGGAGCAGGAGACTGAGCTGGCGCGTCTGCGCAGGCTGGAGCACGACCGCGCGGCAGCGTCGCAGAACATCAGCGAAGCGGTACTGAGCAACCTCACCAGTGGCGTACTCCTGTTCAATACCGCCGGCATCCTTACGCGCGCCAACGATTCGGCGCGCACCATCCTTGGCTATGCTTCCCCGACCGGCTTGCACGGACGCGACATTTTCCGCGGAGTTACCGCGGTACGTACCGAAACCGGTGAAACCCCTCCCGGGAGCTATTTGCTGGAAGCACTCGAGGAGACGCTAAAGGAAGGTCAGGCTTTCCGCCGGATTGAGGCCGACTACGTGACGCCTGCGGGCGAGAGCCGCGTGCTTGGGATCACGCTGTCCCCGGTGCGGGCCCCGGCCGGAGAAACGCTGGGAGCGGCTTGCCTGGTGAGCGACCTGACTGCAATCAACAATCTCGCTCGGCAGATGCGCACCAAGGAGAACCTGGCCGCGCTGGGAGAGATGTCGGCGGGCATCGCACATGAGTTCAAGAATTCGCTGGCCACCATCTCGGGTTACGCACAGATGTTGGGCGATGAGACGGACCTTGCCACAGTGCGCCAGTTCGCGCGCAGCATCGCCAATGAGTCGGCCAATCTTACGCGTGTAGTAACCGATCTGCTGAGGTTTGCACGCCCCCTGGAGCTCAGTCGCGAGGAAGTCGACCTGCGCGCGACCCTGCAAGACTGCGCGCGCGAATGTCCGGTTGAGCTGAAGATGGATGGAATCGACGACGACTTCGCGGTCACCGGCGACAGCACGGCACTGCGCCAAGCGTTCTCCAACCTCCTGCGAAATAGCGCCGAGGCGGCCAGCAACGGCATTCCCACGGTGGTGGAGGTCAGCGCCAAGTTCCACGGCGACCGCGCGGAGATCGTCGTGCGTGATAACGGCCGCGGCATTTCCCCACCGCAACTTCCGAAAATTTTTATCCCGTTCTTTACCACAAAAGCGCAGGGCAGCGGGCTGGGCTTGGCGCTGGTCCATCGCGTAGTGACCGAGCACGGCGGAAGCATCTCGGTGAACAGCGGCCCGGAAGGCACAACATTCACCATCAGTCTGCCGGCCGCGACCCGCGCCGTCGCGGTCGGTTAACGAACCTGACAGTCGTGCCCCGGTACGAGTTCACTTAGCCGGGGAAAAGGGGCAACTGCTATGAAACGCATTTCGATGTTCATGATCACGGGCATTCTGGTGGCGCTGGTAGCCAACGGTGCGGCGCAGTCGCTCGGTGAGGCTGCACGCAAGCCCAAGAAAGCTCCGTCGGCCGCCAAGAAGGTTTACACCAATGACGACCTGCCGACGTCGGGCAATATCAGCGTGCTGGGGCCCAGCGCGCCCGCGGCCGATGCCGCCGGGGAGAAGGCAGCCGCCGGCAACTCCGCCGAGAAGAAGGCTGCCGCCGAAGCCAGCAAGCCCCTCGGCGAGATGTCGCCGGAGGAGCGCACCAAGGCGGAAGAGGCGTGGCGCGCCCGCTTCGCCGAGCAACGCAAGAAAATTGCGCAGCTGGAGCGAGAACTGGAGGTCGCCCAGCGGGAGTACAGGCTGAAGCTCAGCGGATACTACTTCGACGCCGGCAACCAGCTTCGCGATCCCAAGAAGTGGAACGAAGAAGATGCCAAGCTCCGCGCCGAAATCGCCGCCAAGGAAAAAGAGTTGGCCGAAGCTAAAGACAAGCTGGAGCTGATGCGGGAGGAGCTGCGGCAGGCCGGCTTTCCCAGTTCGTTGGCCGACTAGCTGCTGGCCGCGCTGCCATGGACAACATCCTCCTGGTCGAAGACAAGGTTGAGTTGCGGGAGATGCTGACCCATGCCTTGCGACGCATGGGCTATGACGTCGCCGCCACTGCCGGCGTGAACGAAGCACTCACGGCCCTGGAGAAGCAAAGTTTCTCCGCGGTGCTTACCGATCTTAAACTGCCCGCGGGCTCAGGCATCGACGTGCTGCAGTCGGCGCTCGATTGCGATCCGGCCGTCCCCGTCATCATCATGACCGCCTACGGCACCATTGCCGACGCGGTCTCGGCCATGCGCGACGGCGCCTACGACTTCAT
>DASYTX010000198.1:0-3025 GCA_036001865.1 Terriglobales bacterium | reverse complement strand
GGCCGAGGGCCTGTTCGAGGTACTCGTTGGCGATTTCCACGGGCGTACGGGGCTCGCCCATCGTCCATTTCACCTTGCCCGCCCGGATCTCTTCCATGGCGATGCGGCAGGGCTTACGGGAATTGATCTCGATCAGCGGACGGGCGCCGGACTGCAGTTGCCGTGCCCGCCGAGCCGCCACCAGAATGTAGCGGTACTTGCTGTCAAAGCCTTCCATCAGGTTCATATGCACTCTCCTTCAGCGTCCGCTAGGGGTAGCGGACAGAGCAAATGAGGCCAGGATCGGCTGGAGGCGGGCAGCGGAATTGGCCTGCAGGCAACGTGAGGCGGTGTCCAGCAGCTTCTGTTGCTCCGGTGATACCGGACCGCCGGAACGCTTGATGCGCTCAGCCAACACGATCGCCTTGAGTTCGTCTATGGATTGTTCCAGCCGGTCGTTAACTAGAATGTAATCGTAAGCCGGGTATTTTTCAATCTCTTTCGCGGCGGTCAGCAGGCGGCGGCGGATGACCTCCTCGGAGTTCACGTGCTCGTTCTGGCTGCGATTGCGCAGTCGCCACTCCAGAACGTCTTTGGACGGCGGCAGGATGAAAATGCTGACCGCCTCCGGCAGCTTCTCCTTGATTTGCTTGGCGCCCTGCACGTCGATGTCGAGCAGCAGGTCGTCGCCGCGCGCTCGCGCCTCCCGCAGAAAGCGCTTGGCCGTGCCGTAATAGTGCCCGAAGACGTCGGCGTGCTCCAAGAACTCATCCTTGGCGAGCATGCGCTCAAACTCCTCCCGCGAAACAAAGTAATAATCGCGACCGTTTTGCTCGCTGCCGCGGGGAGGGCGGGTGGTGTAGGAGACGGAGAATTCCAGATTAGGCACAACCTTGCGCAGCTCGTTGACCAGCGTGGTCTTGCCCGAGCCTGAGGGCGCCGAGATGACGAAGACGATGCTCATTCCACGTTCTGCACCTGCTCGCGGGATTTTTCGATCTCCGACTTCATGGCCAGGCCCAGCTCGGTGATGCGCAGGCCCTCGCCGGCGACGCCCGAGGTTTTGGACAGCAGAGTGTTGGCCTCGCGGTTCATCTCCTGCAGGAGGAAGTCGAGTTTCTTGCCGACCTCGCCGCCCTGGTCGAGGAGCGCGAGGAAGTGGTCGATGTGGGTGTTGAGGCGGACGATTTCTTCCTGGATGTCGCTGCGCTCGGCCAGCAGGGCGGCTTCCTGCAGGATCCGCTCTTGGTCGGCGTGATTGCCGATTAGTTCGTTCATGCGCGATTGTACTTTCTCCAGATAGGCGCGGGAGACGGCGGCGCGCAGCTTCTCCACTTCAGCGGTGGCGGCGCGCAGGCGAGCCATGCGCTCGCGCAGCTCGCGCTCGATGCCGCGGCCCTCCTCGATGCGCATGCGGTCAAGCAGCGCGGCGGCTTCGTTCAAACCAGCCAGCACTCGCGACTCAAGCTCGGTATCCTCGACCTGGTCAACGGCACTGCCCAACGCACCCGGCAACTTGAGTATGGCGTTCAGATCAGGCTCGGCCGCGACGGCGAACTCGTGCGCCGCTTGCCGGAAGGCGCGGATGTAGCCGCCAACGAATTCGTGATTCACCGAGAACACCACTCCTCCGGCGCCGTCCAGCATCAGCACCAGGTCAATGTGGCCGCGGGCAATCTTTTCCTTGAGCGCGCGGCGGAGCTTCATCTCCAGAGCTTCCTTCTGGGCGGGCAGGCGCAGTTGCAGGTCGAGGAAGCGGTGGTTGACGGACTTGAGCGAAAGGGTGAAGGTGGCGTCGCGCACCTCGCCCTTCACTTGCGCGAATGCCGTCATGGAGCGGATGGGCATGGCTTCAGGAACCGGCGGAGACCTTGGAGGGCTCGAGGTCCACAAACTGCAGGTCGTGGAGGCGGCGGTAAGTGCCCAAACGGCCCATCAGGTCTTCGTGGGTTCCGATGTCGGTGATCGTGCCATTTTCCATGACGACAATCCGGTCGGCGCGGCGCACGGTGGAGAGCCGATGGGCGATGACGAAGACCGTGCGTCCGGTCATGAGGTTGTGCAGGGCGGACTGTACAAGCGCTTCGGACTCGGTGTCCAGGGCCGAGGTGGCCTCATCGAGGATGAGGATGGGTGCGTTCTTCAGCAGGGCGCGGGCGATGGCGATGCGCTGGCGCTCCCCGCCTGACAAGCGCAGGCCGCGCTCCCCGATCACTGTGTTGTAGCCCTCAGGCATGCGCTCGATGAAATCATGAGCGAGCGCCGCCTTGGCGGCATCGATGACGGCATGGTGGGACACATGGGGCTGGCCGTAGGCGATGTTGTTGCGCACGGTGTCGTTGAACAGGATGGTGTCCTGGGTGACGATGCCGATCTGCGCGCGCAAGGAAGCCAGAGTGACGTCGCGGATGTCGTGGCCGTCGAGCAGGATGCGGCCGCCGGTGACGTCGAAAAAGCGAGGGATAAGGTGGACGAGCGTGGTCTTGCCGGCGCCGCTCGAGCCGACGATGGCCAGCACCTCGCCGCGACGAACTTCCAGGTCAATGTCGCGCAGAATCTGCCGCTCGGCATAGGCGAAGCTCACGTGGTCGAAGCGCACGCTCTCCTGAAATGGCGGCAGCGCGAGGGCGCGCGGCTTCTCCCGGACTTCGTCCTCTTCATCCATGAAGCGGAAGATCTCCGAAGATGCGCCCAGCGCCTGCTGGAAATTGTTGTTGAAGAGCGCCAGCTTGCGCACCGGGTCGTAGAGCTTGAAGACGGCGATGATGAATGCCAGGAAGGTGCCGGCGGTGAAGACCTGTGCCTTGATGTAGTCGCGGCCGACGAGCAGCAGCAGGGCGATGGCGGCGGCGCCCATCAGGTCCATCAGCGGGGAAGTCAGCGCGGCGGCGCGCACCGAACGCAGGTTGGCGCGGAAGAGTTTGCTGGCCGCGCCGCGGAAGCGCAGGCTCTCCCACAGTTCCATTCCAAACGCCTTGACGATGCGGTTGCCGGTGATGGTTTCGTGCAGGATGTTCTGCACGTCGGCCAGCTTGTCCTGCCCGCG
>DASYTX010000197.1:0-7092 GCA_036001865.1 Terriglobales bacterium | reverse complement strand
GATCAGTTCTTTTTCTGTTCCGCAGCCTGTCTGCCGGGCGGCTCAGGATGCACTTCCTCGGCCACTCAAACGATTACAGTGAATAGTTTCACAGTGCGAACCTCAAACGTTACATGGACTTGCACGGGATGTACAATCACTCCATAGAACACATGCGAGAACAAGCACGGGAGAAGGGATGAAAGCCAGCCTGTTACTGATTACGCTCGTGCTGGCAGGGTCATCGACCCCTGCGCAGCCCTATGCCGGGAAAATGAAGAACGAGCCGAGATTAATGCAGCTCCGCGTTGTGGGTCCGCCTATTAGCCGTAATGGCGTGCCGCTATCAAATGCTTTGTCAGAGGTAGGGCGATACGTTGATGGAGGGTATGTATTATTCGGAATTGAGTTACTCCTTGATCGGGGTAAAGAACCAACCGTTGACCTTAAACTCCAATCAGGTGCAACTCTTGAAGAGGCACTTCGACACGTTGTGCAGCAGCTTCCGGAATACCGGTTTCAAGTTGTCGGTCCCAACCTGGTAAACGTTTTTCCCCGAAAATGGCAAACAGATCCTCGCAATCCACTGAACCTTAAAGTTTCTCGATTCGATGTGACGGATGTACCGCCAGCGAATATCCTTTCTCGACCGGAAGAGTATGTACCAGAGCTTCAGGCTAGGCTAAGACAGCCAGACAGCAAAGGCTATTTCGGGCGGGGAATAAGCTCTCTCGGGCCGCGCAATATCACTCTGCACTTGAAAAACGTGACTGTACGGCAGGTACTCAATGCCGTAAGCGTCGCCAGCGGTAGCAAATCTCACGCGACTCACGGCCCGCTCGGCTGGGTTTACCGGTTCGATCCAAACTCTGGTTCGCCCGATCGCATGCACAGTTGGGATTTTCATTTCAGTACTCCCCCAAAATGGCGGCAGGAGCATGAAACGAGCAACCGAAACAAGTGACGCGGGCCCTACCGGCGGCAACGATGCCCACGCACATTAAGAGGGCAACAATCTTGCCGACATTATTGTTGGCTATGCTTTCTGTCTGTCTACGAGCACAGCACCGCTCCGACCTCTTTGGGAGACCTATCGGCCGTTTCACAGCACAACAAGTTAGTCGAATTGACGCTCTCACTAAGCTGGCCAAAGAGCAGCAGCTGCCGTTGGGCATTGAGTACGCGGGCCCCAAACTTTTCGAAACCGTGAATGTACGCTTCGGCCCGACAAGTCTTGGCAGAATAATAGAGTACCTATTCCCGAGAAAGGACGGATTCCGAATTTCGGCTCATGACGGTGTTTTGCTCATAAGCCACACTAAGGTGCCCGGGCGACACGTCAACTTGCTAGACGCGAGGCTCCCTGAACTAGCGATTCCCGAATCAACAGTCCAAGAAGCGAGCTTGCTGGTACAGATGGTGCTCGCTAGGCAGTTGCAACCAAACAATCAGGGGTGGGCGGGGAGCTACAATCCCGGCACAGGAAAGGTGCGCGTGGCACCGCTTAAGTTGAGCCAAGTTACGGTTCGCGAGGCCCTAAATCGGATCGTGAGCCAGCACGGGCGTGCTGCCTGGATCGTCCAAGTTCAACCAGAGCTCTTGACCCAAATGCAGCCCGGTGGATTATGGATGATTGTCGAGTACGACGGCCTCCCTACACTATTCGGCGGCATTCTCCGAAAGCGCGTTGTCCCAAGATCCGGTGCTGAGTCGCGCCCCTAAGATCCGCATCGCCCATTTTCTCAATCCGTTATCAGCCAGACTGCAGTACTGCCCTGCCGAAATCCTGAGCCCTTCGACTCGCTGCGCTCCTCAGGGCAGGCTCCGCGAGGATCCCTACTGATTCACCGGAATCTTGATGATCTTCTTCTGAATGGCGTAGGTCACGAGCTGCGCCTTGTTGTGGATGTCGAGCTTGCGCATGAGGTTGAACTTGTGCGCTTCGATGGTCTTGACGCTCAGTCCTAGCAGCACGGCGATCTCTTTGACGGAATTGCCCTCGGCCAGCAGCTTCAGGATTTCGCGCTCCCGCGGCGTCAGGGTAGACATGCGGGGACGCATCTTGGCATCGCGCACGCGAGCCCGGAAGTCTTCCACCAGCTTGCCCAGCACCTGCGAGCTTAGATACTTGCCGCCCTTGTATACGTCGCGCACGGCGGTGACCAATTGCGGCGCGGGTGTGTCCTTGAGCACGTATCCGGAGGCGCCCACTTCCAGGCACTGCACCAGATAGTCTTCATCCTCGTACATGGTGAGGAAAAGCACCTTGGTTTCGGGGCGGTTCTTGCGGATGTGCCGTGCGGCCTCGAACGACGACAGCCCGGGCATGCCGATGTCCATGAGCACCACGTCGGGGCGCAGTTCGCGGGCCTTTTCCACGGACTCGCCGCCGTCGGCGGCTTCCCCCACGACGTCAAAATCGGCCTCGCTCTCCAAGAGGCGCCGGACACCCTGGCGAAAGAGAGTGTGGTCGTCAGTAAGCAGGACCCTGATTTTAGGCATGCACTCCACCTGGCGCCGCCGCGACTGCGGCCAAGGGCTGGCCGACATCCTCAGCGGGTACGATGACCTCGATGCGCGTCCCCTTGCCACGAGCCGAGACCACGCGCACCTCGCCGCCCAGCATGGCGATTCTTTCTTTGATTCCAACCAGGCCGAAAGAGTGGCCAGGTAAGTTTCTGCTGGGGGCCATGCCCACTCCGTCATCTTCCACCAGTAACTTCAGCTT
This sequence comes from Terriglobales bacterium, assembly GCA_036001865.1. Lineage (GTDB taxonomy): Bacteria > Acidobacteriota > Terriglobia > Terriglobales > Acidobacteriaceae > DASYTX01. The sequence goes on along the minus strand of DASYTX010000197.1, from coordinate 4,385 downwards.
CCCGTTTTCCCGCCCTATCTGGATGTTCACGCTCTTGGCCTGGGCGTGCTTGGCCACGTTATGCAGGGCCTCCTGCACCACGCGATAGATGGCAGCTTCGGTTTCCGGCCCCAGGCGCCCGATCGCGTCCGGCGCTGCCACCCGCGCCTTCACGCCCGTAGCCTTGGCGAGGTCCTTGGCCTCTTTGCGGATGGCGGCGATCAGGCCCAACTCCTGCAGGACCAGCGGCGAGAGCCGCGCGATGATGCGCCGGATGCCGTCGATGGTGCGGTCGACAACCGCCAGGGTCTCGCGGATCTTGTTGCGCGTCCCTCGCCCGCTAGTCGAGTTCTCCAGCATTCCCAGGTAGAGGCGGATCACCATCAGCGCCTGGCCGGTCTCGTCGTGCAGTTCCCGGCTGATGCGCTTGCGTTCCTGCTCCTGCACGCGCAACAGGTGGCCCGAAAGTTCGGCGATGCGGGTCTCGCGTTCGCGCAGGGTGTCGGTGATGCGCGCCCGGTGGATGGCCAGGGCGGTACGGTCGGCGATGGCGCGCAGCAGTTCGCGCTCCGTGGGCAGCCATTCGTAGGGCTTGGGGAAGCCGATCAGCAACACGCCGATGATGGCGTTCTCGGTCTTCATGGGCACGCCCCAGAGCGAGCGGGCGCTGCGCCGCAGGGCGGGACTGGCGATGCGTTCGTCGCGCGCCGTGTCCAGCATCAGGGCGGGCTCGCCGGTCTGCGCGATCCTGCCGGAAAATGCGTCGCCAACGCGCGCGAACAGCTCTTCCGGAGTCACTCCGTCCAAGCCGACTGCGGCGGTAGTCTGCAACTGGTCGGAGTCAGGCTCGCGCAGCAGTACCACCCCCATGCCGGCCCCGAAGTTGGCCACCGAGATCCGCAGCACGCGCTCCAGCAGCGAACCCAGGTCGCCGGCGGAAAGTTCGGCATCGAGCACCGAGAGCAGCGCCGCCGATTGCTTAGTCTTGGTGTCGAAATAAGCGCCGGAGACGGTGACGAAGGTCGCCGAGGAAAGCATTTCGAGGGCAGCTATGGCTTCCGTGTGCCGGTCGCCGAACAGGCTGCCTAGATATGGCTCGCACAGCAGCTGATAGAACTCCAGCGAGCGCGCCACCGCACGTGTGTCCACTTCCAGCTTGGCCAGGCGGGTGCCGAAATAGTTGAGGTTTTCGTAGAAGCCGGCGAAGTCGCCGTGACTGAAATAAGAGCAGCCGGTAGAAACCTTCAGCCGCTCCAAGGCGGCCAACACTCGGCCATCAAAGGCGAACTCCTGCTGTACTCTCTCCCGCCAGGCGGCAGTAATGTCAGGAAAATAGGGCTCCAGGGCGTGGGCCACTTCAACGATCAGTTCCCGGGAGCTTTCCTTCAGGGGCAGTAAGGCCGACACTAAGACTCCTAGCGGTTAGAGGATTCTCGCGGCGGGACAGGGGAACGATGCCCGATAACTACTTGATTACCGCAGAATACCCGAAATCCTGTTTATTCTACCTGCTTCTCTGGGGATTTGACCACCGCGCCCGCCCCGATATTTACCCTCCTCGAACTGAGGTGTTGACCTGAAGAGGACGTCCGTATTTGGGAGTCCGGCGGGCGCAGGCGGAAGACCGACCATCGGATACAATCGCTGGCCATGCTGCGTTTTTCGACCGCGGGCGAGTCGCATGGGGAGGCGCTGGTGGCGCTCCTCTCCGGCTTGCCCGCTGGACTGAAAATCGATCAGGCGTTCATCGACCGCGAACTTTGGCGGCGGCAACAAGGCTACGGCCGCGGTGGGCGCATGAAGATTGAGCGCGACACTGCGCACTTTGTTTCCGGCGTGCGCCAGGGGATGACCATCGGCTCGCCCATCGCCATCCGCCTCGAGAACAAGGACTGGAAGAACTGGCAGGAGGCGTTGCCAGTGGAAGCCGGTGATCCATCCAAGCACCGTTCGGTGGCCGCGCCACGCCCGGGGCATGCCGACCTGGCGGGCGCGCTCAAGTACAACTTCCCCGAGGCGCGCTTTGTGCTGGAGCGGGCTTCGGCACGGGAGTCGGCGGCGCGCGTGGCGGTGGGTGGTTTGGCAAAACTGTTCCTGCGTGAGCTGGGGATCGAAATCCTGAGTCACGTGCTGGCCGTGGGTGCCGCTGCCGTAAACGATGCCGAGGTCCCCTGGGAGAGAATCCGCGCACTGTACGACCGCGAGGAAGTCCTGCTCAACTGCGCCGAGCAGGAGGCCGAGCAGCGCATGAAGGCGGAAGTGGACAACGCGCTGCGCACGGGAGATTCTGTCGGCGGCGTCTTCGAAGTCGTTGCGCACGGCGTGCCCCCGGGACTGGGGACCTACGCCAACTGGGACGAGCGCCTGGACGGACTGCTGGCCATGGCGGTAATGTCGCTGCCGGCCGTCAAAGCGGTGGAGATCGGATCGGGGATGTCGGCGGCGGCCTCGCCCGGGTCCGCGGTCCACGATGCGATAGCATATGGCCAGGATGGGCCGCGCGAGGACGGCTTCACGCGCTTCCTGCGCCGGAGCAACCACGCCGGCGGCATTGAAGGCGGCGTGTCGAATGGCGAAGACATTCTGGTGCGCGGATACTTGAAACCCATCTCGACGTTGCGCCGGCCGCTGGAATCGGTGGACTTCTCGACGCGCGAACCCGTCAAGGCGTCGTACGAGCGCTCGGATGTTTGCGTAGTGCCGGCGGCGGGCGTCGCCGGTGAGACTATGGTCGCGCTCACCTTGGCCCGATGCGCGCTGGAGAAATTTGGCGGCGATTCCCTAGGCGAGACGCTCAGAAACTTCGCCGGCTACCGTCAACAATTGCAGGAGTTTTGAAGATCGTCGTCGATCATCGGTCGTTGGTCGTCGCAAACTCGGCTCCGAAGGGCCACCAAAACTGATTCCAGCATTGAACTAACTGAGTACTGAGTACCGATTACTGAGTACTGCCTTTCAATGATTTATCCCATCGTGAAATATGGCGATCCCGTGCTGGAGAAACCGGCGGCGCCGGTGACGGAGTTCGATGGCGAGCTGAGCAAGCTGGTCGAGGACATGTTCGAGTCCATGTACGCGGCGCACGGCGTCGGGTTGGCGGCGCCACAGATCGGCGTCTCCAAGCGCATCGCCGTGATTGACGCCACGTTCAAAGAAGATCCCGATGCCAGGCTGGTGCTGATCAACCCGGTGGTCATTCACACCGAGGGCAAGGTGAGGGGCACCGAGGGCTGCCTGAGCCTGCCGGAATTCCGCGAGCAGGTCACCCGGCCGAAGAGCGTCCGGGTGCGGGCGCAGGACGTCACCGGCAAATGGTTTGAGACCAGTGGCGAAGATCTGGTGGCGCGAGCCCTGATGCACGAAACCGATCACCTGAACGGAAGGCTGTACATCAGCCACATCAGCGCGCTGAAGCGCGACCTGCTCCGACGCAAGGTAAAGAAGCTGATGAAGGCGGGGGAGTGGTAGCGATTGAGTAATCGGGCAATCGGGTAATTGACTGGTAGGGCACGTCAGTAGTGCCCCTCCGACAAATTCTTCAATTACTCAATTACACAATTACCCAATTCCTCAATGAACCTGGTTTTCTGTGGCACGCCCGAGTTCGCCGTCCCGACGCTGCGCAAGCTTGTCGAGGGCGGATTTGACGTGCGCCTGGTGGTCACGCAGCCCGATCGTCCCAGCGGTCGCGGCCAGGAGCTGACTGCGCCCCCGGTGAAACAGTTGGCGCAGTCACTCGGGGTCCCCATCGTCCAGCCGGATAGGATCAAGACTAACGAAGAGTTCCGGGCGCGATTGGAGGCGGTCAAGCCCACGGCCACCGTAGTCGTCGGCTACGGCCGCATCATTCCTAAATGGATGATCGACCTGCCGCCGCTTGGGAACATCAACCTGCATGCCTCGCTATTGCCCAAGTACCGGGGCGCCGCACCCATCCAGTGGGCCATTGCCCGCGGCGAAACCGTCACCGGCGTGACCACCATGCATATCGACGAGGGCCTCGATACCGGCGACATCCTCCTGCAGAAGGAAATCTCCATCGCTCCCGAGGATACGGCAGTGACGCTGGCGCCGCGCCTGGCGGAGAGCGGCGCGGACCTGATGGTCGAGACGCTGCGTGGGCTGGAGGCGGGCAGCATCACGCCGCGGCCGCAGGATCACCCACAGGCTTCGCTGGCGCCGATCCTCAAAAAAGAAGACGGGCGCGTGGACTTCACACTTGCGGCGTGGGAGATCGTCAATCGTTGGCGCGGCTTCCAGCCGTGGCCGGGCGCGTTCACCACCCTTCGCAGCAAGAACCTGACCTTCCACGCCCTGCGCGTGCTCGATCAGAAAGTGGCACAGCTTGCGCCGGGGGAGATTGCAATCGAGGACGAGCACATGCTGGTGGGCTGTGGCAGCGGGAC
>DASYTX010000196.1:0-4141 GCA_036001865.1 Terriglobales bacterium | reverse complement strand
TCGCGAGATTGGCGGAGACTCAGTTCTTAATCAAGGTGTCCGTAAACGATTTCTGGGGCGCCATTGCAATTGGCTTCGTCGCGAGCGGTTCCGGTAGGAAAATACTGCGCGATTATGCACAGAACTCGGAACCCAAAACCGGTGCAAAGCTCGCATTGAAATACTATCGCTCGTCGGAACCCAAAACCGGTGCAGCTCAGAAGGCGGAACCCACAACCGGTGCAGAATCTTAATCCCAGACACCGGAAGAGCGCGAAGCCCCGAAGAGCCGGAGCGCCAGCGCGTAGAGCGGCAGCGGTTTCAATGCGAGCATGCATGCCTGTGCATGGAGGCACTAGAATGCTTTGTGGCCGGTTCCCGCCTGCAGCGCGTTCTCGACCAGCTCTGCCTCTATGAGCATCCTCTGCTGAACTTCGACGCGCGGGAGAAGGGCGACGGCGTCGAGGTCATCATCACCTTCAAAGACCCCGACGTGAAGGTGCACACCTATTATTTCGAGCTGCACCCGCGCGACCTCGACCACCCGCAATTCGAGTGGGCATTCCAGCGCCAGCTCTTCGATTGCCTTCACGACTATTTTGTCGAGATGTTCACCCGCACTCCCCAGAGCCGGGACCAGCAGCCGTGACCGCGCGCGAAGTCATCGAGCAGGAAATCCGCTGCCGTGGTCCCATCCCCTTCTCCCGCTACATGGAACTCTGTCTCTACCATCCCGAGGTCGGCTACTATTTGCGCGGTAAGGAACAGTTCGGCAAGGCAGGCGACTTCTATACCGCGAGCGACGTGCATGCTGTCTTCGGGCGCCTGCTGGCGCGCCAGTTCGAGGAGATGTGGCGCCTGCTGGGTTCGCCGTCGCGGCTGGAAATCGTGGAGCTGGGGCCGGGTCGCGGCCTGTTCGCCCGCGACGTGATGGATTGGTCGCGAAGGAAATTCCCCGAGTTCTACGACGCCCTCCGCTACGTCTTGGTCGAGATCTCGCCTACCCTGCGCGCTGCTCTTGCTGAGCGTCTGAAAGAGTACGTCGAGGCCGGAAAAGTCTCGATTGCGACAGAGCTTGAAGTCCGAGATGCTCGCCTCTCTGGCGAGAACGTCATCACCTTCGCCAACGAGTTCTTCGATGCCCTGCCGGTGGAGGTTCTCAGCCATCGCGGAGCCCTGCGGATTGGCTTACAGGAAGGACGCTTGGTAGAGGCGTTCGCGCCGCCGTCAACCCAGGAATTGGAGTTCCTCGACCGCTACTCCGTCCATCCCCAGCCCGGCGAGCGTGTGGAAGCTTCCTTGGGTGCGCTCGCCTGGATGCGCCGCATCGCCGCAGCAATGCCGCGCGGCTTCGTCATTCTCATCGACTATGGCTACACGCGTGAGGAACAGCTTGCCGGCCGCCACCTGGGCACCATCATGGCCTACCGCCAGCACGCCGCCAGCCCCAATCCCTACGAAGCGCCCGGTGAGCAGGACATCACTACGCACGTCAACTTCACGGCATTGCGCGCCACCGGCGAGTCCGCAGGCTTGGAAACCCAAGGCTTGATCACTCAGTCGCAGTTTTTGATGGGCATCGGCGAACCCAACCAGTTTGCCGATGCGTTTGATGACAGCGCTCTCCCGCAGGACCGCGCCAAGGTTGCTCTGCAACTCAAGCACCTGGTCACACCCGCCGGCATGGGAGAAAACTTTCGCGTGCTGCTGATGTCGAAAGGCGTTTCAAAAGAAAAAGCCGCTCGTGTGAGCGGCCTGAACTTTCTTCGCTGACTCCTGACTCCCGACTCCTGGCTACTGTTCCTAAGCTTGCTCCCGCTTGTACGGCGTGTCCAGATACTTGCGGGCTTCGTCCTGCGCGCCCTGAGTATTGTCCGCGGTCTGCAGCGCCTGGCGGTATTCGTTGACCGCACGCTCCCGCTGGCCGGTAATGTCGAAGATCTTGCCAAGCTGGATGTGGCTCCATACCTCGGTCCACTTGGGTTCGCCGTCGCCGTTCAGCGACTCGCGGTACGCATTGGCGGCAGCCTGGTAATTGCGCTGCAGGAAGAACACCTCAGCGATGCGGTAGTGCGCCAGGGAACTGTGCTTGTTACTCTCCAGCGCCTTTTGGAACTCCTTCAGCGCCTCGGCCAGGTCGCCCTGCTGGACCAGTTGCTGCCCGCGCAGGATGGCAGTCCGCACCTTCAGATCGGACGAGTTCTTCAGCACGCGGTTATTGGGATCGAGCACGATGCGCCGCGGCTTGCCGAAGGTCTCGACCACATACGGCGAGTTGGTGCCCTCGACGATAATGCGCTTGAACTCGGTGCGGCCGTCAGTATCCACTCGCACCTCGATAGGCATGCGGAAGAGGTCGAGGTCTTGCGTGATCTCCCCCGCTACCCGAAAGCCCTTGTTAGTACCCAGGCGGTAGACCGTGTATTTGTTCTGAAACTCAGGGGCGCCTGTAGAATCCAGCCACTGTGTGAAGAACGCGGTGAGCTGCTCGCCGGAATTGGCTTCGGCGACCTTCTGGAAGTCAGCCGAGGTCGCTGCCTTCCACGCGAATTGGCTGGCGAAGGCGCGCATGGTCTTGTCGAAAGCGGCGTCGCCGATCACCCAGCGCAGCATGTGCAGGATCATGCCGCCCTTGTCGGTCACGACCGACTGGAACTCGGGCGAGAAGGTGTCCAGGTTGCCGACGCTGGAGAGCGGCACAGCGTCGTACGCCAGCGCGCCCACGGCCATGTCCTTGGTGGCCTCTTCGAACCCCGCCTGCCCGGCGGCGGATTCCACATACCGTGCCTCGGAATAGCGTGCGAAGCCATCGCTGATCCACCAGTCGCCGGTTCTTGCCGGGCTCACCAGCACGCCCCACCACTGGTGCGCGATGGTGTTGGCCAGCAGACGGTAGTTCACCTTCTCGCTGATGCCCCGCGTCGCAATGGCGGCGATTTCGGGGCCCCAAGCCGAGGGTACCGTGTCGTTGGGCAGTTCGACCACGTTCAACGCGTTTGACGGCGCCGGCCCGTACAGAGAAGTGAAGTATTCCAGCTCCTTGACTGCTGTATCGGCATACACGCTGGCGTCGGGCTTGTTCCGGGCAGTGAAGTACACACGCACGCTCAGCCCGCCGGCATTGTGGACGGATTCTTCAAAGCTGCCGGCGATGATCGTCCCCGGAAAGCTCGGCCGGTCCCACGCAAAAGTGAATGTGGTCTTGCCCGGGACGCGGACCGGGGCAGGCGCTGGCGGCGCAGCCGCTTTGCGGCCTCGCTTCTTGCCCGCTGCCGTCTCGGGAGCCGCGGCCGCTGGCGCTGCCGCCATGGCCGGTCCGGCCGACTTCCGCCCGCTGCCAATCACGGACATGCCAGCCGGGACCGTGACTTCAATGGTGGCCGTGAACCGGTTGGTGCCATAACCGACCACAGGGAACCACCGGCCGGCATAGAGAAGATAGGTGATGTCGTCCCCGATGTAAGCCAGCTTCAGTCCTGGAACCGGACTTTCATCAGCCGACTGCAGCACACCCTCATAGAAGAAGGTGACGGTGGTGCTCGCGCCCTTCTGCAGGCCAGCAGGAAGCGGTACGCGAATTGTGGAATCCTGGGTGACGCGCTCGACGGACAGCGCACGGCCCTCAGCATCCAGCGCCTTGGTGACGCGCAGGCCGTTGTGCAGCTCAAAGGTTGCAACGCTCAAGTCTTCCAACGCCGTGAACTTCACCCGCGCTCGCGCTTTAAGGCTGTGCTGCTTGGGGCTAAGGTCGGCATCAATCTGGTAGTCATCAACGCGGATTCGCGGCGCTTCCGCAGCCCCCGCGTAGGGGACCAGGAGGAATGCGCAGAGAAGGACAATAACCGGTCGCAATGACCTGTTGGCAACATCCATATGACGGAATACCCCAGAGCTCCCGCTGGCAATTAGGATGAATCTGCCGGTCCGAAAGATGGTCATGCACCATTTGCGGTGCGACTACTGGCTCACGCTGCAACCCCGAGCACGCGCAGGACCTCATCGGCAGCCTTTTCCGCAGCCGGCCGGGCAGACCCACCGGAGCGCAGACACTCGCGCACCTCTTCCAGACCTCCGATCATTTTCTCACGGGCAGCGCCCTCGGCGAGGACCTCGGCCAGTCGCGCCGCCACATTCGAAGCAGTGAAATCCGACTGGATCAGCT
>DASYTX010000195.1:0-7885 GCA_036001865.1 Terriglobales bacterium | reverse complement strand
ATTCGGCATTGACGAAGAGAAAACTGTTCAAAAGAAGGAGATTGAAGACGGGATTCGGAAGACGAGTTGGCTTCCGCAACTAGAGACTACGCAGGCGATCGACAGGGTATCGCAGGGTTGGGGAAAGTTCCCCGGCATCGTGCGCGTCCTTTGGCTGGCGCTTAGCGGACCAGCTGGGAAGAAGATAACCGCGGCGTGAAAGGAAAGGCCGCATCAGTTCCATCAGTTCCAAAAATAGAGAAATAGGGTTAAACGGAGCGAGATTTGAGAGATATGATGCAAACGAGAATGTGTTAGAATACCCATGTTTACTGGGGTTTTCGCTATCTCCTTGTAGGCAAGACAGTACGGAAAACGGCCGCAGTCGAATCCCTCTCTCTCCGCCAGATTATCTCGCTCCAAACACTTTCCGCAGCGCCAGTCTGGCGGCGAAGTAGCCGCACATGCCGTGCACGCCCCCGCCCGGCGGTGTCGAAGACGAGCAGATATAGAGTTCCTTCAAGGGCGTGGCGTAATAGCGCGGTGTGGGACGGGAAAAGGTCTGCGCCAGGTCCTGCACCCCGCCGCTGATGTCGCCGCCGATCAGGTTCGGGTTGCGGCGCTCCAACTCCGCAGGCGGCATCACCGAGCGCGCCAGGATGCGGTCGCGAAAGCCGGGTGCGAAGCGCTCGATCTGATTTTCAATCCTCCCCAGCATGTCAAAGCTCGAACCGTTGGGCACATGGCAATAGGCCCAAACGGTGTGCCGGCCTGCGGGCGCGCGCGTGGGATCGAACAGCGTATGCTGCGCGAGCAAAACGAGGGGCCGCTGCGGGTGCCCGCCTTTCCAAGTGATCGCCTCCGATTCGGCGATCTCTTCCAGCGTGCCGCCAAGGTGCACGGTGCCGGCGCGCGCGCACTCCGGCGCTTTCCAGGGGATGGGGCCGTCCAGCGCCCAGTCCACTTTGAATGCCCCCATCCCGTAACGATAGCGCGCTAGTTTGCGGCGGTAGCCGGGCGGGAAGAGGTGTCCGGCAATGCCCAAGAGTTGTCGCGGCGTGAGGTCACACAAGATGACGCGCGCGGGCGGCAGTTGGCGCAACGAATGGACGCGAAAGGCTGTGATGGTCTTGCCACCGAGCGAGCGCAGGTAGGACGCCAGGGCGGCCGCAATCTTCTGTGCTCCGCCGCGCGGGAAGGGCCAGCCGACGGCGTGAGCGGCGAGCGCGATTACCAGGCCGATAGCTGCCGACCCAGTTTTATCCAGCGGCAGCATGCCGTGTCCGGCCGTGCCGGCGAAGAGCGCACGGGCATGCTGTCCGTGGAAATGGCTTTCGGCGATGGCGCGTGCCGAACGCAGTGCTTTGAGACCGAAGCTTGCCAGCGAAAGCGCGTGCCGGGAGAGGCGCAACGGCGAAAGCAGATGGACGTGCAAGCTTGGCCAAGCGGCAAGGAATGGGCCAAAGAGACGCTTCCAGGCTTCCGCGTCGGCGCTTAGAGTCGCGCCAGTCGCCTCCAGGGAGCGCTCAAGCAGGGCGGCAGTGCCGTCGTCGAAAGGATGGGCGACGGGAGCCGCCGGGTGAATCCACTCCAGGCCGTGCTCGCGCAGCGGAAGAGTACGCAAGAAAGGCGAGGCCACAGCCATGGGGTGAATGACGAAGCAGATGTCGTGGGTGAAGCCGGGGAGGGTGAGCTCGGCGGAGCGCGTGCCGCCGCCGATGGTGGCTTCGGCCTCGAGCACAGTAACCGACAGTCCGGCCCGGGCCATGACGATGGCGGCCGCCAGGCCGTTGGGCCCAGAGCCGACAACGATGACATCAGAGGAGTCGATGGCGTCACTGCTGGGCGTGCTGTGCTCCGAGCTTGCGGCCGCTCTACTTCACCGCGCCCACAGTGAAGCCGGCAATGAAACGGTCCAGGAACAGGTTGTAAACGATTCCGATCGGGACGCTGGTGATGAGGCAGGCGGCCATTAGCGATCCCCAATAGTACACGTCACCCCGCACCAGGAAGATGGGCACGCCCACGCCGACCATCTGGTTGGCCTCGGTAGAAATAAACGTTAGGGCGTAAACGAATTCCTGGGTGACCAGCGTGAATGTGAAGATCACCACGGTCAGGATGCCGGAGATGGAGATGGGTATCACCATCCGGATGAATGCGCCGAAGCGGGTGAGGCCGTCCACCAGGGCGGCGTCCTCCAGGTCGCGGGGAATGGACTTGAAAAAGCCCATCAACAGCCAGGTGGAGAACGGGATGGTGAAGCTGGGATAGACGAGCACAACTGACCAGATGCTGTCCTGCAGGCCCAGCGTGGCGACCACGCGCGATAGCGGGATGAACAGCAGCGTGGGCGGGATCAGATAAGTCAGAAAGATGCCGATACCCAGACGCTCGCCCCAGCGCCCCGTCAGCCGCGCCAGCGCATAGGCGGCGGGAACCGCAAACAGCAGGGTAATGCCGACCACCACCACGCCGACGAAGGCGGTATTGGCCAGCCAGCGCAGGAACATGGTCTCCCCGAACAGGAGCCTAATGTGATCGAGCGTTGGCTTTTCGTTAAAGATGAAGGGATTGTTTTCCAGATTGTAGAGGTCGGTGTTTCTCTTGAAGGCAGTGATCGCCATCCAGTAGAAGGGGAACGCCAACACCACGCAGAAAAACACCACCACGGCCCAGTGCGTCACTGAGGACAAGACCTTGCGGCCGGCCCCGCGGACCATTACGTCACCTCCGCGCGGCGCGCCGAACGCAACATGAGGTAGGCGATCAGGGCCAGCAGCGGCACCAGGAACACGGAGATGGCCGCGCCCTCGCTCAGGTCGCTGCCGATGATTCCGGTGAAGAAGGCCAGCGAGGGTAGCACCTGGGTGCTGTCGTAGGGGCCGCCGCGGGTGAGGATGTAGACCACGATCATATCGGTGAAGGTGAAGATCACGCCGAACAGGACGGCGACGTTGACGATGGGCAACATCATGGGGATGGTGATCTGAAACAGAGTGCGCCAGAAGCCCGCGCCGTCCACCGCGGCTGCCTCGGGGATGTCCTTGGGGATTGCCGTCAGCCCGGCCAGCAGAATGACAGTGGAGAAGGGAAGCAGCCGCCAGGCGTGCACCGAAATAACGGAGATCATGGCCAGCGCCGGCTCGCCCAGCCACATGGGTGGATCGAACGGGCGCACCAGGTGGGCTTGCACCAGTACCCAGTTGATGACGCTATAGATGGAGTCAAGGATCCATTTCCATCCGAACGAGCCCAGAGACATGGGCGTCACCCAGGGCAGCAAGATCAGGAAACGCACCAGGCCGCGTCCGCGAAACCTGCGGTTCAGCGCCAGGGCCAGCATGTGCGCGCCGATGATGACTATGAGCTGTGAGCTGATGGTGAAGATGAATGAGTTCCCCAGCGACTTGCGGAAGGAAGGGCTTTGTAGAACGCTGCGGAAGTTGTCGAGCCCCACGAAGTGGTATCCAACGCTGCCTACCTTGACGTCGCCCACGCTGTAGAGGAAGGCCATCACCAGCGGCAGTCCCACCACAGCGATGATGTACAGCAGGGCGGGGGCAAACATGCCGATGCCCAGCCAGCGGTCGCCGCGTCTCATTGCCAGCTAAAGGCCTGCGGGGGGATGCGCTTTTCCGTCTGGGGATCGAAAAAGCGGAGTTCCTGCTCCGGCACGGAGAAGTCGTACGTCTTATCCAGCTCGTAGAACGTGGGCGCACTGGAGGCGATGCGCGCGAGCACCTCCTTGTCGGCGAAGCGGGTGCCTTCTAACGATCCGTAGAGGATCTTCTCTGCGCCTAGGTACTCGACGTTCTTCATGCGGAAGCGCAGTGGCACCTTGGGCACGTTGCCCACCAACTCGGCGGGAACCAGGTGCTCGGGGCGGAAGCCGACCGTAGCAGCCCCGTCGGTGAGCAGGTTCATGGGCGGCGAGCCCAGGAAGGTGGCCACGAAGGTGTCGGCAGGATCGTCGTAGACCTCCCGCGGGGTGCCGACCTGCCGCACGTAGCCTTCGTGCAGCACGACGATACGGTCGCCCATGGCCATGGCTTCGATCTGGTCGTGGGTGACGTAGATGGTGGTGGTGCCTATGCGGCGGTGGAACAGCTCAAGCTCCTCCCGCGCCGAGGCGCGTAGCTTGGCATCGAGGTTGGAAAGCGGCTCGTCCAGCAGGAAGACCGTAGGTTCGCGCACGATGGCGCGGGCCAGCGCCACGCGTTGGCGCTCGCCACCGGAGAGTTCGCGGGGCTTGCGCTCAAGCAGGTGCCCGATGCCCAGCAGTCCTGACGCCCAATCCACCTTCTGCTTGTGCACCTCCTTGGGGACCTTCTGTGCCTTCAGTGGGAAAGCGATGTTGTTGTACACGCTGAGGTGGGGATAGAGGGCGTAGCTCTGGAATACCATCGCGATGCGGCGCTCGCGGGGAGTGAGGTTGTTCACGATGACGCCGCCAATGCGGATTTCGCCGGAGGTAGGTTCCTCCAGTCCGGCAATCATGCGAAGGAGAGTCGTTTTGCCGGATCCCGATGGTCCCAGGAACACCAGGAACTCGCCTTCACGACTCTCCAGGTTGACGTCATTAACGGCGGGAGCCTGACCGTGCTTGAACACCTTGGTCAGGTTGCGGGTTTCAACGACCGCCATTGCCCTCCGGTAGACCTCACTTGAAGCGCTCGGAAATGCGCTTGATTTCCTTCTCGGCGTCCGCGGCCGCCTGTTCGGCGGTGGCTTCGTCGCGTGCCACCTTGGCGAACATGGTCGGGATCACGAAGGTGTTGAACACCTGATCGATTGTTTCCGTCGCGTAACCGGGATAGCCGACGTTGGTGGCCCAGTCTAACACGTTGCCCAGCACCTTATATTTGTCGGGCGGACTGGCCTTGGGATCGTTGGCGATCTGCTGAGCCAGGTCAGGTACGGTCTTGGGGAAGCAAGGGAAGTTGTAAAACTCGCTGGCCTTGAAGGCGGTCCCGAAATTGTCGATGTAGTCGATCAGGAACTTCTTGGCGCCCTCCTTGTTCTCCGCGAAGTTCCAGATGACGTAGCAATCCATGACGTGCTCGGCGGCGAGACGGCGCACCGGGCCCTTCAGCGCCGGCGCGATCTGGATCTTGCGCGACATGTCCGGGTTGTCCTTCTCCGCCGTACGCGTGACGGAAATGGCGTTGAGCACGAAGGAGAGCTTGCCCGCCAGGATGCCGCGGTTGTTGCTGGAGGGGTCCCAGGTGAAGACCTCGGGCGTCTGCGACTCTTTGTAGAGGTCACGCATAAACTTCAGCGCCTCGATGGTCTGCTTGGAGTTGATGGTGACATTTCCCTTTTCGTCTTGTTCCGCCCCTCCGAACGACCACAGCAGCGCGCGCGTGGCCATGTTGGTGTCCAGCTCCTGGGAAAGTCCGATGCCGCAGGGGTTTCCGAACTTGTCGCGGATCGCCTTGGCGCCTTTGCGCAGATCGTCCCAGGTGTCGGGGCCGTTGGGATATCCGACCTGCTCCCACAGGTCTTTTCGGTAGTTGCCGGGGTCGGGGACGTACGAATCAGAGAAGGCAAAGTATTTCTTGGTTTTGGGGTTGTAAGTGGACTTGTGTCCGAGGTCTATGACCTTGCCCCACTTCTTTTCCACTTGCTGGTAGATCTCTTTGTGGTCGATCACCTGCTTCTCGTAGCCCGCGGGTGGGGACAAGAACATGAACAGGTCGTGGCCCTTTTGGGCGGAGACCTCGGCGGCGGCGCGCGCTGTGATCTCGGGGATGGTGATGTTGTCCACGGTCACGGCGGTATTGTTCTTCTGGCCCCACTCCTTGATGTAGGTTTCCTTGAACCACTTGTCGTAGCCGGGGACGAAATGGCTCCATTGAATCATCTTCAGGGTTTTTTGCTGGGCTTGAGCGCGCTCGGGAAACAGAAAGTAAGGACCGGTCGCGGCAGCAACCGCCCCGGTGCCGGTGGTCTTGAGGAAGTCGCGGCGTGTTACGCCCCGCGTCTTTTTCGGCATGGAATTCCTCCTTCGGTTGGCCGCGCCGGAGGCGGGGCCGGTGCGTCAGCCATCATGAAACCGCGCCGGCGAAGGGCGCTGGACGGCCGAGTCGGTCGAGATAGTTGAGCGGAGCGCCCGGTCAAGGGCGCTCCGCTGGTTAAAAGGTTAACTCCGGGCCCGCTCAGAACGTAAAGATGGTCGCAAACTCACTCCGGAAGTCATGCATCGCCTGCTGCGGAGTGCCGCGGAAGAGCGGGAACTGAAAAGCCGTACCATGATACGCCCGGGTACGGTACAGCGACCCTTCGTACCCGAAGGTGACGTACTGGTTCAGCTTGTACTGAATGTTGCCAGCCATCAGGTCCGACCTGCCGCGCCCGCCGGCGGGCGAGAAGCGGCGCACATCGCGGGCGTAGACGGCGTCGTACCCGTAATGCAGGTAGAGAGTCCAACCTGCATGCCGCCCCGCTGGATCGGCATTGAAGATGCGCGACAGCGGAAACCCGAGGTTGACAAAACCACCGTGGGTGCGCCCGCCGAATTGCTCCGCCGTGCAAACGTCAACGGTTGAGGCGCCCGCCAGCACAGGCACGGTCTGGCAATTGGAGCGGAGGCCGGTGGTATCGATACCGAACACTACCCCCGGCGCCGTGCCGTCGATCGTTGTCGCGGTGGCGGTGTTGGTGAGGCCAATGGTGTTATTGAACTGCGTGTACACCTGGCTGGCGAACCAGAACCGCAGATCTCTGCCGTTGTAGTACTTGGCCAAGAAGGTCACGTACCGCGTGGGCAGTTGAATCTCGGCAGTGGCTCCGTAGCGGTTGCTCTCAATCTCCGCGCCCGTAGGGAACGCGGTCCGGAAGGTATTGGCTCCGTCGGTGGTGTCCACAGGGTCATCCGGACAGCCAACGCAGAGCGGCACGGCTGACGCAATTATGATGGGCCGTCGCTTGGCATACATACCACTGACGATGAACTGCGCCGGCGCAACGCCCTTGGCCTTATCAAGCTGGAATTGCCAGACCAGACGGCCTTCAATCTCCGGTCGCTCCGAGTCAACCCCCTGGCGCTCGCCATAGGCTAGTTGGTTCTCAACACCCGTGACGCCGGCAACCGGAACGGTCGTCGCCGGGCACGGCGTGGCGGCGCACGCCGGGACAGCGACAGTCAAAGTGTTGCCGGGCAGGTTCCCGAAGGCAGGCAGCACCACGGCGACCTCGGGGATAAAGGTGAAGTTGCGCGAGCCGCCGAAGTTGTGGCTCAGACCAACGCGCACTTGTGGATTGCGCTCGTAGAGGGAGCCGAAACCGATCCCCAAACCAGTGGTCTCCAACAGGTTGGGCAAGGTCGAAGAGCCGAATGGCGTCCAGTCCTGCCCAAGCAGCACCCACCACGCTGTCTTGTCGCTGACGTTGTTATCCAACCTTACCCAAGCGAGACGAATAGAGGGCTGGCTGGAACGGATGGCGGAAATGTTGCGATTGCTGACGCGGGTGAAGTTCCCCTCAAAGTCGAACTCCAGCCTGCCAGTGATGGCCAAGTTCTTCGAGCCCGCAATGTCCGGCCATTCGAAGTTGGTGCCGATACGCAGCCCTCGTGCCTTCAGGTGGAATTCCGGTGATCCCCCGGGACCGGTGTCCCCCAGGAAACCAGGCAGAGGAAAGTCGTTGCCTTGCTGGTTGGAGGTATCGTAGACCACGCTGGTCTTGAAGAATCCATAGGGTTTCAGTTTGGCGCCTGATCCGAGTTTGATGTCGGGGACCAGTCCGCCCGGTTTGGCAGGTGCTGACTGCAGCACGCGGATGGGAGCCACCGCCGGTATGATCGGGGGCGCCGCGGGTTTGGCCGGGGCCTGGGCGGCCGGAGTTGTGCCCTGCGCTGGAACAGCAGCTACCGCAGGCATAAGCCTGGCGCCTGCAGCGGTGC
>DASYTX010000194.1:0-3564 GCA_036001865.1 Terriglobales bacterium | reverse complement strand
ACAGCATGAGCGAACTCGACGAGACCACCCCCGATCTCAGGGGCCGAGTCATTTATGCCGTGCCCAGCGGCGGCACTACCACCGTTCGGGTTTACATCGCGCACCGATGAAACCAACTGGAATTGGCTGAGTATGCAATCGGTTAAATAACACACCGCGATGACACAGCGGATGGCCGCGCGGCCATCCGCTGTGCGCTCTTAATCCCGCGTCCCGAACGCGACCGCGCGATAGTCTGCGCCATGTTCCCCCTGGCCATCAACCTCGTCGCCGCCAATCGCAGCGACGCTGTCTCGCGAAGCGAGACGGTACCGCTAACCGTGAGCTTCGCGTCGTCGCTCTGCGACGCCGCCTCTGCCTCGCGGAGCGAGGCGATGATGGTAGTGGGTTTCAACCCACGGATGACAATCGCCCACACGGGTTGGCGTCGCGTAGCGACGCATGAAGGGTTGGGGAATGCGTCGGCGTTCAACCGTCGTTCCACGACGAGGTCTTATGGGCCAGCCCGGTTCATGGCAGGTTCGGGCCGCGGAGGGTGCCCGTCCGCAGTACGGCGAATGCGCTGGCACCACGGAATTTTCGCAACCCCGGTGGCTGGCATCGCGCTGCGGACGCGGAGCGTCCGCGGTCCGGCGGTTTGGCGGGCCAACTCCCGGCCAACGCCAGGTTGGTGAAGAGAGAAAGCAGCGCATTCGAAGTAACGACGGAATCGTCCATACAACAGCCCGAATAGCAAATGTCCCCTCCCACCATCATGCCGCCTCCCATTGACCGCGCTCCGGCGCCGGGTTCGACCACGCATCGCAAGCGTCTGGGCGAGCAGCTCATTGACGCCGGTTACCTTTCGCAATCGCAGCTTGACCTGGCGTTGCGCGAGCAGAAGCGGCGCGGCGGCCTCATTGGACAGATCCTGATCGGCCTGGGTTTTGTCCCCCAGGAGGTCATCTCCGCTTTCGTGGCCAAGGAAGCCGACACCAAGATCATCAGCAACGTTTACCGCTGCATTATCGACAAGGCGGTGCTCCAACTGGTTCCCTTCGAGACGGCCAAGCGTTTAAAGGCCCTGCCGTTGTCGCGCGAAAACGGCGGTCTGACCGTGGCGCTGGCCGACCCGTTGGACGTGGTGGCCATCGACACCCTCCAACAGTTGACCGGCCTGGCAGTGGAAGTGGTGAGCGCGCCGGAACGGGACATCCTCAACTGCCTGGAGCTGCACTATGGCATTGGCGAGACGATCGAGCAGTCGATCGAGCAAGCCATGGATGAACAGGGATCGGAAGTTCCCAAAGCCTCGGCCGTCAAACGGAGCGAAGCCGAGGCGGGGGTGGATGCGCCCATCATTCGACTGGTGGACCAGATCATCGCCCGGGCGGTGTCGCTCAAGGCCAGCGACATCCATTTCGAGCCGGAGGAAAAAAGCATGCGCGTCCGCATGCGCATCGACGGCGTGCTTTACCAGGACCTGCTGGTTCCCAAGTCGATGCAGTCGCCGGTGATTGCCCGGCTCAAGATCATGGCCGAGCTGGACGTGACGGAGCAGCGCCTGCCGCAGGATGGCCGGGCGACGGTTTATGCGGGCCGGCGCGAGATCAACCTGCGGGTCTCGAGCCTGCCGACCGCGCACGGAGAGAACCTTGTTTTGCGTATCCTGGACTCGAGCGCGCAGGCCGTGGGGATCTCGACGTTGGGATTCTCGCCGCAGGATTACGCCTCGTTCCAGGAGGCGGTCCAACGGCCTTACGGGGTGGTCCTGGTCACCGGCCCGACGGGCAGCGGCAAGACCACCACCCTCTACTCGGTGCTCAAGGAGATTGCCTCACTGGAGGTGAGCACCTTCACCCTGGAAGACCCAATCGAGTACCGCGTGCCGTTGATTCGCCAGACCCAGATCAAGGAGGAGATCGGCCTCACCTTCGGCACCGGGCTGCGAGCGTTGCTGCGTCAGGACCCCGACGTGATCCTGGTGGGCGAATGTCGCGACACGGAGACGGCGCAATTGATGGTGCGCGCGGCGCTGACGGGGCACCTGGTGTTTTCGACCTTGCACACCAACGACGCCGCGGGGGCGATACCGCGGTTGATCGACATGGGAGTCGAGCCCTACCTGTTGCCGGCCAGCCTGGTGGCGGTGCTGGCCCAGCGGTTGGTGCGCACGATTTGCCCCGACTGCAAGCGGCCAATTACGGACCCGGCGGCGGTCCTTGCGGAATTCAAGGTGCCGCCGCCGCCCGACGTGCTACTGCGGTTGTGGAAAGGCGCCGGCTGCCCGCAGTGCAAGCAGAGCGGCTACCGCGGCCGGCAGGCGATCTTCGAGTTGATGGTCCTGGACGAGCGCTTTCACGACCCGATCGTCCAACGCGCGGGCGCGCCCGAGTATCAACGGCTGGCCCGCGAAAAGGGGATGAAGACCATGTTCGAGGACGGTCTGCGCCAGGCGCTGGCGGGGACCACCACGATGGAGGAAGTGCTGGAAGCAACCCGGCTGACGCCGGGATAACAATGAACGCAATTCAAGAAAACGGAGCATTGGGGTGCCGGAGTATTGGAGTGTTGAGCCTGGCAGGGCGAAGCCTTCGGTTGAGCAGTCGTGTTGGAGTACTGAACCCGGCGCTCCAGCACTCCATTACTCCATTACTTCGTTTCTGCATCACTCCATCACTCCACCACTCCATCACTCTATTGGCTTAACCCATGGCTGTTTTTCACTATCGCGGTGTGGACAACAACGGTCGATCCGTCGCCGGTGTTATGGCCGCCGAGGACGCGATCAACCTGGAGGAAAAACTGCGGGCTGGCGGCTTCTGGTTGCTGGATGCCAAGCAAAAATCGCAGCCACAAAGTGCCAAGGGCGGCGGTGCCGCGGGCTGGATCGCCTGGGGGACGGGCGTCAAGCGCCGGGACTTGATCGAGTTTTGCACCATGATGAGCTTTCAGACCCGCGCCGGCGTTCCCCTGGTGCAGGCCCTCAAGATGGTCGGCGACGATTGCGACAACCTGCGTTTCCGCCGGGTCATCCAGGGACTTTACCGCCACCTCGAAGCGGGAATGTTATTGAACGAAGCACTGAAGGAATACCCGGACGTTTTCCCGCGCCAGATCGCCAGCGTGGTGCGCGCGGGCGAGTTGGGTGCCGACCTCCCGGGGGCCTTCGTCTCGGTGCGGAATTATCTGGAATGGATGGATCAGATGATCCGGGACGTGCGCCAGGCCAGCATCTATCCCATGATCGTGCTGTCCGTGGTCTGCGCCTTTGTGCTGCTGCTCTTCAGTTTTGTCATTCCCAAATTCGTCACCCTGCTCGACGCGGCGCGTGTCCCCCTGCCGCTGTTGACGCAGATTGTATTTGGCGCCAGCGACTTTGCCAAGGCCACCTGGTGGGTCTGGCCACTGATCGTAATCCTGGCCTTTGCCACCGTGCGCATCGGTTGCCGTGTCTCAAGTGCGTTCCGGATGGGCTTAGACCGGTTCAAGCTCAAGGTGCCGGTATTCGGCGAATTGCAAATGATGCTGGCCGTCTCGCGCTTCGCGCACAACCTGGCGCTCCTGTACAAGTCTGGCATCGCG
>DASYTX010000193.1:0-3826 GCA_036001865.1 Terriglobales bacterium | reverse complement strand
GTGCTAAAAGAAGCAGGCATGACCATGGACGACCTGGTGTTCGTGCAGGTCTACTGCACCGACCTGTCGCTGTTCCCGCGCTTCAATGCCGTCTACCGGACGTATTTTGCCAAAGAGTTCCCGGCGCGGGCCTTCATCGGTACCGGCTCGCTACTGCTCGGCGGGCGCTTCGAGATGCAGGCAATCGCGGTGAAGAGATAGCCAAGACCCAAGTGCCAAAGGCTAAGGCTAGGAACTAGAAGCCAGTAGCTAGCAGCTATTTTTCTCTCGCTACCACAAACTCTGGGACCCACATCAACGCGCGCTTGATCTCCGAATCGGGGTAGCTACAGATCAGATTGCGGGCGGAGGCGGCATACTGCTGGGCGGTTGAAGTCGCGGCTTCGATCGAACCGTAACGATGGAGCACGGCCAGCACCTGTTCCAACCCAACGCTGCGGAAAGCCCCCTCGTGCAACACGGTCTCGATCAGGGCGCGCTCTTCCGCTGTGCAGCGCTCCAGCGCATGAATCACCGCCATGGTGACCTTGCCTTCGCGCAGGTCGCTGGCCACAGGTTTGCCGAGCACCTCTTCGGACGCGGTCAGGTCGAGCATGTCATCCACGATCTGGAAGGCCATGCCGAGATCGCGGCCGTACCTCGCCACGCGGGCTTCGTCTTCCTCCGGCGCGCCCGCGAGAATCGCTCCCAGCCGCATGCAGGTAGAGAACAGGCAGGCAGTTTTGCGGTAGATCAGGTCGAAGTGCTCGTCCAAGGTAACCGCGCGCCCGAGTTTTTCCATTTGCAGCAGTTCGCCCTCGACCATCTGTTGGGTGAGATCGATGAGGACGTCAAGCACCTTAAAATTGCGCTCCTGCACGGCCACCTTGAACGCCTGCATGTAGAGCCAGTCGCCAGCAAGAACGCACTTGGAGTTACCCCATTGGGTATTGGCGGCAGGACGTCCGCGGCGGATCTGAGCTTCGTCGATGATGTCGTCGTGGACCAAGGTGGCGGTGTGGATCATCTCCACCACTGCGCCCAGGCGGACCGCGCCCCGCCCCTGGTAGCCGAAGAGTCTGGAGGAAAGCAGCAGCAGCGCCGGGCGCACGCGCTTGCCTCCGCCGGCGCGCAGGTGCTCGCCAATGTCAGTGATGGCCGGGACCGAGGACACGGTGTCACGGCCGAACTCCCGCTCCACCGCCTCCAGGTCGTCGCGTAGCAGCTCGAAAACTTCCTTGGCGCCGTTGATGACGGGTGCGATCACGTTTGTCCCTGGCTGGATCGGCGCTTCGCACTGCGGCTCGGCCGGTCCGGAAGGCACATAGATTAACGTGTCGCAGGCCCGGCGTCAGCGTTAATCGTCTCATCGGCGAGAATTGCCGTCTGGATAGAAAAGAAGCGGAAGAAATTCTGGCTGGTGAACGCTCCGACTTCCTCGGCCGGGAGACCGCGCAGCTCGCCAATGTGGCGCGCCACCTCCTTGACGAACGCCGGCTCGTTGCGCTTGCCACGGTGCGGGACCGGGGCCAGGAAGGGTGAGTCGGTCTCGATAAGCATACGTTCCAACGGGACCTCCTTCGCCGCTTCGCGGATGTTCTGCGCTTTTGGGAAGCTCACGTTGCCGGCAAATGACATCAGAAAGCCCAGGTCGAGCGCGGCGCGGGCCTGCGGCACATTTCCTGTGAAGCAGTGCATCACGCCGCCCAGCCCGCTCGATGCCCAGTGCTCACGCGCCAGCCGGAGCAGATCATCCCAAGCGTCTTCGCTGTTCTCCGATGGGCGGCAATGAATCACGATGGGCAGCTTGGCGGCCCGCGCCATTTCCATCTGTCGAATGAAAACCTGACGCTGCACTTCGCGCGGCGAGTTGTCGTAAAAGTAGTCCAGCCCGATCTCGCCCCAGGCGATTACTTTGGGGCGTTTGGCCAGCGCTTCAAGTTGGGCGAAATCGGGTTCCGTCGCCAGTTTGGCCTCATGGGGATGGATGCCGACCGTGGCGTAAACCCATGGGTGCTGCTCCGCGAGCTTGATCCCGCAGTCGAGGGATCCCGGCCCGGTGCCGCTGCCGATGGCCACCACTGCCTGCACTCCGGCCGCGCGCGCCCGCTCCAGCATGGCGTCGCGGTCGGCATCGAACTGCGGCATCTCCAGGTGTGCGTGGGAATCTATGTACATGTTTTTCAAATCACCACAGAGACACAGAGGCACAGAGAAAGAAGGTCTTTGTGAATTTCTCTGTGTCCCTGTGCCTCTGTGGTGAAGGCTTATTTCAATCTCGCACCCACCGGCACGTCTTCCAAAAAGCCAGCTAGCACGGGCTTGCCCTGCTCGCCCATCGAGGCTGCCACGATCATCCCGTTGGACTCTATGCCGCGCAGCTTGCGCGGCTGCAGGTTAGTGACAATCACCACCTTGCGCCCCACCAGCGATTCCGGCGTGTAGGCCTCGGCGATGCCCGCCACGATCTGCCGCAGCTCGCTGCCGATGTCCACTTCCAGGCGCAGCAGCTTGTCCGCGCCCTTGACCTTCTCGGCCACCTTCACCATGCCTACTCGCATATCGACCTTGGCAAAGTCGTCGATTGTAATCCTGCCGTTCTGCTCCGCCGGCCCCGGTGCTGCGGGCGATGGTCCCACCGCGGCCTGGGTGGCCGGCTGACCCGCCTGCGCACCCGTGCCCGCGGGCTGCGCCACGGTCGAAGGTTTGGTCTGCGGCACAGATTTCATCATTCGCTCCTCTTCGATTTTCTGCATACGTTCGATGGCTGACTTGTCGGCGCGCGGGAAGACCGCTTCCACTTTACCCAGCTTGGTCCCCAGGGGGAGCTGCCCCCATTTGAGGTCGCCGAGCCGGAACTTGGCGATCTCGCCCAGCCCAAGCTGCGTCCAGATGCGCGCCGTCGCCTCCGGGATCACGGGATGCACCAGGACGCTGGCAATGCGCAGCGCCTCCGCACACGTATAAAGGATCGTGCCCAGCCGCGCGCGGTTCTCTTCCCCTTGCTGCTCCGCAAGCGCCCATGGCTCATGGTCCACGATGTACTTGTTTACCGCCGAGATCAGCGCCCAGGCCGCTTCCAGGGCCCGCGAGAACTGGTAATCATCGAACAGCGCGCCCATGTTGCCGATGGCCTGTTCAGCGACGCGGCGGATTTGGTCGTCGGCTGGAGCGCGGGCGACGCCGCGCGATGGGTACGGCACTTCGTCCTTGAAGTAGCGCGAGATCATGGTCAGCGTGCGGCTGGCGAGATTGCCGAGATCGTTGGCCAGGTCGGCGTTGTAGCGCTGCACCAGCGCGTCGAAGGAGAAGCTGCCGTCCTGCCCAAACACCACCTCGCGCAGCAGAAAGTAGCGCAGCGCGTCGTTGCCGAGCACGTCCAGCACGGTCTCGGCACGCACAATGTTGCCGCGCGACTTGGACATCTTGCTCTCTTCAAACAGCAGCCAGCCGTGAGCGATGATGGATTTGGGCAGCGGCAGGCCGGCGGCCATCAGGAACGCCGGCCAGTACACGCAGTGGAAGCGCACAATCTCCTTGCCGATCATGTGCACATCGGCAGGCCAGTAGCGGCGGAAGCGTTCCTGATCGCGCGGCTCGGGCGATCCGAAGCCTACGGCAGTGCAATAGTTCGCGAGCGCGTCCAGCCACACATAGACGATGTGCTCCGGGTCGTCGGGCACAGGCACGCCCCACTTGAACGTGCTGCGGCTGATGGAGAGGTCGCGCAAGCCGCCACGCACGAAGGCAATCACCTCGTTGCGCCGCGTCTCTGGACGGATGAAACTGGGCTGCTCGTTATAGTGGCGCAGCAGCTTGTCCTCGAACGCCGACAGCTTGAAGTAGT
>DASYTX010000192.1:0-12172 GCA_036001865.1 Terriglobales bacterium | reverse complement strand
GCGGCGCGCAGGTCGGGAATGCGATCGGCGGGAAGCGCAAATCCGACCGCGTGAGCGTGCCCGCCGTAGCGGGTAAACAGGTGGGCGCACGATTCCAGCGAATCGAGCAGGTGGAAAGCGGGGATGGAGCGGCCGGAGCCGTGGGCTTCTTCTCCCTCGCGCGTGACCACGATCGCGGGCCGCCCATGCTGCTCAACCACACGCGTGGCCGCGATGCCGATGACGCCGCGGTGCCAGCCCTCGCCATCCACCACCATGCAGAAGGCCTCTCGCAGTGCCGGATCGGCTTCGATGCGCGCTTCAATTTCCGCCATGATGCGCCGTTCTTCGTCCTGGCGGTCGGCGTTGAGTTGATGAAGCTTCTGTGCCAGATCGCGGGCGCGGGCTTCCTCCCGGGTGCAGAACAGCTCGACGACGGTCTGGGCGATGTCCATGCGGCCGGCGGCGTTGATGCGCGGCGCTATGCGGAAGGCCACGTCACCCGCAGTTATACGCCGCGCTGGGTCCAGCCCGGCGAACTCGATGAGCGCTTTGAGTCCTGGGTTGACGGCGCTGCGCAGCCCGTCCAGTCCCAAGTGCGCAATCACGCGGTTCTCGCCCACCAATGGAACGGCGTCGGCAATCGTGGCAATGGCAACCATCTTCAAGAACGACGGCAGCAGGCGCTCGCGACCCGCGTGTTCCAGCAGGGCTTGCACGAGCTTGAAGGCCACACCGGCCCCGCACAGCGCCTTGCAGGGATACGCGCAGCCCGGCTGGTTGGGATTGAGCACGGCGAGGGCGCGCGGCACGCCTTCGGCCTGCGGCAGGTGGTGGTCGGTGACGATCAGATCAAGGCCGAGGCGGTGAGCGGTTTCGGCGGCAGCGAAGGCGCGGATGCCGGTATCGACGCTGATGATGAGCCGGACACCAGCCTCAGCGGCGCGCTCGATGACGTCATCCTTCATGCCGTAGCCTTCGCGGATGCGGTGGGGCACGTGGAAGTCGGCAGCGCCGCCGCAGATCTCAATGGCCGCCTTCAGGATGACGATGGCGGTGGTGCCGTCCACGTCGTAGTCGCCGTAGATGAGCACCTTCTCCTTGTGCTCGATGGCCGCACGCAGGCGCTCGACTGCGGCCGCCATTCCTAACATTTCATAGGGTGAGTGCAGGTGGACGAGCGCCGGCCAGAGAAAGCGGGTGGCCTCTTCGCCGTTGCGGACGCCGCGGATCGCCAGCAAGCGCGCGAGGATGAGAGGCAGTTTGGCTTCAGGGATCAGCCGGGCAACGGTGGCTTCATCCGCCGTTAGGAGCTGCCAGCGCACGTCAGTGTTCGCCATCCTGGTCGGGCTCGTCCAGGACCATGCCGCCAAACTCCTCGGCTACGTCCACCAGCCGCTGATAACGGTCGTACCACGGGGTGGAGACTTCATAAAGGAAGATAGTTCCCTGATAGGGCCAGCCGAGCTGCAAGAACCCGGCCTTGCCGATGTACGCGCGCAGCCAGCGGGCCTCCTCGATGTCTTCATCGTCCGGCAAGTTGCTGCTCTGCAGACGCTCGACGAGGAAGTCGAGGTCTTCCTTATCCAGCACCACGTCGCTCATGGTCAGGAAGGGCGCGCTGGCGTGCTTGGCCAACTCCACGAAATCCTTCCAGCCCTCGGGATTGTCGGTCGAGTCCCAGACCACGCTCTGCACCTCTTCGCCCACGAAGGCATGGAAGCGGCGCATGCCTTGACCCTCGATGAAGGCAATCATGTCGTCCTTGAGGCCGGTGAGGTCGTCCTGCATGGGAGAGACAAGGTGCGGTCTGAGCTTTGAGGGTAACTCCGGTGGAGCTTGCTGTCTAGGTCGCGCGAGATTCGCCGAGCGTGAGTCGAACTCGCGATTCAGTCGGCGACGGTGAAGACGTCGTGCTGGGCAGCCAAATCGCGCGCGGCCGGGGTGACGATGGTCTTGGGACCGATCAAAATCTTTTCCTTGCGTTGAATCGCCGCGCGGATTTCGGCTTCGCTGACAAAGTCCACCGGGCGCGGCTTGAGCTTTCGGGCGGGAGCCGACGAGTTTTCCTGGGGCGCCGGCGGAGGCTGCGGTGGCGGCGAAGTCTTCGCGGCCGCGTCTGCTCCCTTGTGAGCAAGAAAGCGCTCGATGGCGCGCGCGACGGCCACGCGCTGGGGGGTGCCGAGATCAGCAGCGGAATCCCCCGCCGCACCCTCACTCTTGCACGCGCAAGCTTCGGCGAGTGTTGATGGAGCCGGGACGCTGGCGACGGCTACTACTGTCGGCGAAGTCAGCGGGCGACTTTCGTAGGCGATGCGCCGCAGGTTGATCAGGTGCATGGGGGAAATATTGTCCGAGGTGATGTTGCCGCCCACGGCGCCGCAACCCAGGGTCATGGCAGGAAAGAGATTGGTGGACGAGCCGATGGAACCGTGTGGCGCGGGGCTGTTGACCACGATGCGCCCCGCGGGCATGCGCAGCCCGAACTCGCGGATGACGGCATCGTCGCGGCTGTGAATGACGGCCGTGTGTCCCAGCCCGCCGAAGCGCAGCAGCGCATAGCAGGTGTCGAAGGCGGCAGCACGGTCGCGCGCGAAGTAGAGCGCCAACACCGGGGAAAGCTTTTCCGCCGACAGCGGATGCTCGCGCCCCACGCCAGAGAGTTGCGCCACCAGCACGCCCGTTCCGTCAGGAACTTTGAAGCCGGCCAGCTCCGCCACCCGTTGCGCTGACTTGCCAACGAACTTGGGGTTGATGGTGTGCGCCTCCAGGTTGACCATGTCGCGGCTGAGCCGCTCAATCTCCTCAGGCTTCAGGAAGTAGGCGCCGTTGCGCTTCAGTTCTTCCAGCACCTGCTCACGGATAGCTTCCTCAGCGACAAGGGCTTGCTCCGATGAGCAGACGGTGCCGTTGTCAAAGGTTTTGCCGAAGACTATGTCGGCGACGGCTTTCTTGATATCAGCACTGCGGTCGACGAACGCGGGAACGTTCCCCGGTCCAACGCCGAAAGCCGGCTTCCCTGAACTGTAGGCGGCGCGCACGATCCCCATGCCGCCCGTGGCCAGAATCACGCCCGTTCGGCGATGCTTCATCAGCTCCTGCGTGCCCGCCAGCGTTGGGGTGGTGAAGCAGCATATGACATCGGGAGGCGCTCCCGCCTTTACGGCGGCTTCGCGCATGATGTTGGTGATCTCGCAGGTGCAGCGGAACGCCGTGGGGTGAGGGCTGAGCACGATGGCGTTGCGGCCTTTGAGCGCGATCAGGATCTTGTAGATCGCGGTCGAGGTCGGGTTGGTGGAGGGAAGAATGGCAGCCACCACGCCCACCGGGGCGGCAACCTCGACGATGCCCTGCTGACGGTCCTCATTGACGATGCCGACCGTCTTCAAGCCGCGCAGAGCTTCATACACGCGCTGAGAGGAAAAGAGGTTCTTTTGGACCTTGTCGGCGACCACACCGTAGCCAGTTTCCTCCACGGCCAGGCGCGCGATCTTCTCCGCCGCAGCGGTGGCGGCGGCAGCCATAGCGTCGATCACGCGGTCGACCTGCTCCTGCGTGAAGTGCTGGTACTTCTGGAAGGCAGTCCAGGCGCGCTCCACCAGTTCGCGAGCTTCCGCTACGGAGCGCTCGTCCTTGGAGAGGGCGGGTTGGGGAGTGGCAGACACTGCGTATCGGGTGATCTGGCGATCGGGTGATCGGGTGATCGCGTAAAGGCGCGATCGTCAGTTCTAGCCCAGCGATCCTTTGCCTTTGGGCGCGGGCGCCTTGCCGGAGACCATGGGCATGGAAGCCTCCAGGTCAGCATGGGGCCGCGGGATGACGTGCACGGCCACCAGCTCGCCCACGCGGCGAGCGGCGGCGGCACCGGCATCGGTGGCCGCTTTGACCGAAGCTACGTCGCCGCGGACCAGGATGGTGACATAGCCGGCGCCGATGTACTCCTTGTGTACGATCTCAACGTTGGCGGCTTTGGCGGCGGCGTCGGCCGCCTCGATGGATCCGACCAGGCCCTTGGTCTCAATCATCCCCAGCGCTTCCATGTTTTCCCTCAAAGAAACTCCAATTGCGCGCAGTAGCCTGCGGCGAAGGCGCTAAGCTATCACGCGCCGCGAGCGAGGGTCAACGCAAGAAGGTACAGAGAACCCGGAGATTAGGCCGAGAACGCGGAGAAGACCACATTTTTTGGGGTGCCTTCGGGGCCGCCTCTCGCGGACCGACGACAGTTTGCCTCGGTAGCGCTGTGATAGACTTTTTCGTTTGGCAGAGGCTTACTGACGCGCGCAAATGCTTTTCTCGAAGGAATACGTGGGCTATCTGGCCCGCGATATCACTAAAAAAATAATCGACGGAGAGTTCATCGAGACCAATGACCGCCGGGCGGTCACCGAGCGCGTGAACCAGGCCCTCGTCGAGGAGCTCAGCCTGGAGGACCGCATCAACGACGAAGTGCGCGCCATCCTGGAGCAATACTCGGAAGAGATGCGCAAGACCGGGGCCAGCTATCAGGAGATGTTCAAGAAGGTGAAGAACGAGCTGGTGCGGAAATACAAGGCGGTGCTGTGAGACTGAGCCGCGACAAGGTCAACAAGCTGGCCCACAGCGTGACCGACGCACTGGCTGAGATGGACGCCGTGGAGTTCCTCGAGGATCGCAATACCATCCGCCTGGAAGTGCGACGTATCCTGGAAGAGCTGTTCAAGGAAGAAGCTCGGATCGACGCCGCCGCCCGCCAGAAGATCGAAAGCCAGCGACGCACCATTCTGGAAGGCACCCAAGAGTGGGACATCCTCTACCGCAAGTATTACAACGAGGAAGTCAAGAAGCTGGGTATTTGAAACCGGTACTCAGTTCTCGGTAATCAGTACTCAGCCAAGACCGCACAATCTAGGGGACCTCCTGGGACTAAATCTCACGTCCTGTTCGGTGCGGTATGTTCCGTGGCGAAAGTCGCCGATAATAGACAATATGGCCTTTGCAGTGGCACAGCTCGAAGCGCTGGTGAAGCGGGCCGCGCTGGATGCCGGTTTCGACCTTGCCGGCATAGCACCTGTGCAACCGGAGCAGATGCCGGAACTTGAATTCTTCCCCGGCTGGATCGCGTCCGGGTATGGCGGGGAGATGCAATACCTTGAGGCGCGCGACGAGCGCGGGGAGCTGAAGCGTGCTGCGCTCTACCGGGTGGCGCCCTGGGCCAGGTCGGTGGTGGTCTGTGCGCTCAATTACAACACCGCGCAGCCGTACTCGACGGAGTTCAACGATCCGCGGCGCGGATGGATTTCACGCTACGCCTGGGGCGGTGCGGGAAAACCGGCCGACTACCATGACCTTGTGATGGAGCGGCTCCGGCGGGTGGAGGCCAGGTTGCGCGAGGCGGCCAGCGATCGGAATTTACAGACGCGCTGCTACGTCGATACCGGTCCCCTAGTCGAGCGTGTGTATGCCAAGTATGCCGGCATCGGCTGGATGGGCAAGAACACCTGCATCATCAACCAGCAGGTCGGATCGTGGCTGTTTCTGGGCGTGCTGCTGACTTCGCTAGAGCTGGCGCCCGACCTGCCGGCGCCGGATCGCTGCGGTTCGTGCACACGCTGCATTGAGGCCTGCCCGACGGACGCAATCATGGCTCCGTATCAGCTCGATGCCACACGCTGCATTTCCTATCTGACCATCGAGAAGCGCGGCGAGATCCCAGAAGAGCTGCGGACGGGAATAGGACAGCACGTATTCGGGTGCGACATCTGCCAGGATGTCTGTCCGTGGAACCGCAAGGCGCCGGCGAGTGCGCTTTCCGAGTTCCAGCCGCGGACCGAGCTGCTCAACCCCGCACTGGAGTGGCTGGCAACGATCTCTGACGAGGACTTCCGCTGGCAGTTCCGTGGGTCGGCGGTGCGGCGCGCCAAGCGCTCCGGACTGCGGCGGAATGCGGTGGTTGCGATGGGGAACAGTGGCGACGTGAGTTTCATTCCCCTGCTCCAAACCCTGCTGGACGATCCAGACGAGATGGTTGCTGAGCATGCCCGCTGGGCGCTGGGCAAGCTGCAGGAGGCCGAGCGAGTCGAAGAATCTCACTGAGAGGGTAACTCAGAGGTAGGGATGCTTCGCTGCGCTCAGCATGACAATCGTTGTAAGGGGCGGCCAGATACCCCCGGAACAGCCGGCGGGACGCCGGCGCTACGCCAAGCGCCGTCTGGAGCCGGACACGTCAGGTTTGGTGCTACGATTTGTTACAGAGAACCTGCTTAAACCGGGCATTTGCGATGTTTCCCGTCCGCCGACTGTCGGTCGCCATCCTTCTGCTTCTCGTCACCGTGCTCTCGCATGCCGTCTCCAAAGGGGAGTGGGTGGAGGTACGCTCGCCCAACTTTTCCGTGGTCACGGATGCCGGAGAGAAGCGCGGGCGGGAGGTCGCGCTGCGTTTCGAGCAGATGCGTCACGTCTTCAGCCAGCTCATTCTGAAGGACAAGGTCAACATACCGGTACCGCTGCAGATCATCGCCTTCCGCAGCAGCAAGCAGTTCCGCACGCACATGCCATTGTGGAAAGGCAAGCCGGTGAAGGCGGCGGGAATTTTTGTGGAGGGAGAGGACCGGAATTTTATCCTGGTGGACCTTTCGGCGATCAACCCGTGGAAGACGGTGTTCCACGAATACGGGCACCTGCTGCTGAACGGCAACTTTCCCAGGACGCAGCCGTGGTTCGACGAGGGCTTCGCCGAGTATTACTCGACGCTGGAAGTCCGCAGCAAGGACGTGCAGATCGGCAAAGTGCCTGACTACGCCGGCTCTATCTTCACAAGCTTTCGCCTGTTCCCCATCGCGGACCTGTTCAGCATTCGCCAGGACTCCAATGTGTATAACGAGGGCGACCCGCGTCACTTGTTTTACGCGCAGTCCTGGCTGGTGGTGCACTACCTGTTCGACGCCAAGAAGCTGCCGGCGGCCGGGACCTACTTCACCCTGGTCAACGAGCAGCGCCTGCCCATCGGGGAAAGCATCAAGCGCGCCTTCGGCATGGAGCCGGCGCAATTCGACAAGGAGCTACAGTCATACCTGCACTCGTCGAAGGTCATTTACTACACCATCCCACTCAAGGCCACGATCGATGCAGCGACCTTCTCGGGCAAGGAGTTGGACCCGCTGG
This sequence comes from Terriglobales bacterium, assembly GCA_036001865.1. Taxonomy (GTDB): domain Bacteria; phylum Acidobacteriota; class Terriglobia; order Terriglobales; family Acidobacteriaceae; genus DASYTX01. The sequence goes on along the minus strand of DASYTX010000192.1, from coordinate 5,053 downwards.
ACGCGCAAGCCATCCTCGCCGAATTGCATCTGCACTCCCGCGACTACCAGGACCGCGCCATCGCTGAGTTCCAGGGAATCCTGGCGGAACGGCCCGAGCACCCTGCCGCCCACCGCGGCCTGGGGTACTCCTATCTCTCGCGCGGCATCTTCGACAAGGCGGCGGAGCACTTCCGCCGCGCCGCCGTGCAGGACTCCAAGGACCCGCGCGTGCACTACTTCTCCGCCCTGCTCATGAATCGCCGAGCCATAGAGGAGCCGCTCTCCGACGACGACGCTCAGCAAATGAAGAAGCATCTGGAGGCGGCCATTGCGCTGGATGCAGGATACGCCGACGCACATTTCCTGCTGGCCCTCGCCTTCGACGTCCTGGGCGATCATGAGCTGGCCTTGGCGGCGATCAAGCGCGCCTGCGAACTCAGTCCGCGCAACGACATGTATGCGCTGAACCTGGCACGCGCCCACATGCAGGTGAGGCAGTGGCAGGAGGCGGCATCCATCCTGAAGCGACTGACAGACAGCAAGGACCCGCTGGTTGCCTCCAATGCCGGACGTTACCTGGAGCAAGTAAAGCAACTGGAAGCGGGTTCGCCACTGCCGCCGGTGACGCGCGCGGCCTCGCGGACCTGGACCGAGCGCCAGTGGGAGAGCGGCCCGTCGCTGGACGAGCTGGATGACCCCAAGCCGCCCCCGGCAGAACCGGCCGTGACGCTCACAGGACCGGTCAATTTCCTGCGCGGGACGCTGGTCAACGTCGACTGTTCACCTGCGCCCGCGGCGGTGCTGACCATCTCCGCCGCCGGCCGCAACTGGCGGATGCTGGCGCGCGAGACCAAGAGCCTGATCGTGATTGGAGCGGATCGGCTTGACTGCTCCTGGAAGGGCGTGAAAGTGTCGGTTAATTACCGCGTGGGCGGCAAGTACGATGCGGAGTTGGTGTCGCTGGAGATACGATGAAAGTGAAAGTTGAGAGTGAAAAGTCGTAAGTCAGTCGCAAATGGAAAAAGCCCAGCCGCGGGCGGCTGGGCTACAAAGCGGATTGGGAAGGGGGTCCCAAGCGCAGAAAAGGGCTGCCTACAAACGTGTTACGTTGGCAGCCTGATAGCCCTTGGGTCCCTTGAGCAGGTCGAACTCCACGGTATCGCCTTCGTTCAGAGTGCGGTAGCCGTTTTCCTGGATGGCGGAGAAGTGCACAAAAACGTCTTCGCCACTGGACCGCTGAATGAAACCATAGCCCTTAGCACCATTAAACCATTTCACTGTTCCCTTCTCTCTCACGGACAACTCCTTTCGCCTCAGATCGAAGTGGGATTCTCCCGGCGCGGCATGGCGCGTGCGCGCGGTTGTATGGGCGCGTGATGAACCAATTCCGGCGGGGAGAGAAGGGGTTGCTGCTTGCCTTCCAAGGCTGCACGCGAGAAAAAATGGCCGCAAAGCCGGCTGCCTGGGAGCCGCCGGGACCAGAACTTTGCCACCCTAATCTCACTGTGTGTAGCTCGACTGCGAAGTACAAGAACACCAACCCAAATCCGCTGGTTGTGCCAGCCGGATAACCACCCTTGCAGGCGCTATCCGACGGGATGATATTCAGGAACTTACGCTCTTGGCAAGAAGGAAACGCAGCCCCTGATGGCCTAGGCTGAAAGTTTATGCGCCGCGCACCGGGATGCAGGCGGGCGCGACGCCCGCGCGAACTGCCGCGGGGACGGCGGCGCTGCTGCCGATTACGGTTTCAACCACTGGTCCACCCAGCCGTTCACAGTCTGGTACCAGAGGCGCGAGTTCTGCGGCTTCAGCACCCAGTGGCCTTCGTCGGGAAAGTAGAGCATCTTGGACGGCACCTTCAGCCGTTGCAGAGTGGTGAAGAGCTGGAAACCTTCGGAGACGTCCAGTCGGTAATCAAACTGGCCGTGCACCACCAGGGTCGGGGTGCGAAAACGCGCGGCGTGCAGGTGCGGTGACCAACGCAGGTAGGTGAGGCGATTGGTCCAGGGCGTGCCGCGAAACTCCCATTCCGGAAACCATAGCTCTTCCGTCGTGCCATAGGCCGACTCAGTGTTGAAGATGCCGTCGTGAGACACGGCGCACTTGAAGCGGTTGGTGTGCCCGATGATCCAGTTGACCATGTAGCCGCCGAAGGATGCGCCCAGTGCGCACACGCGATTGCCGTCGATGAAGGCATAGCGGCGGACCACATAGTCGAGGCCGAGCATGAGGTCCTGGTAGGGGCGGCCGCCCCAGTCGGCATTGATTTGGTCGATGAAGCGCTGGCCGTAGCCGGTGGAGCCGCGGAAGTTGACCATCACCACGACATGCCCGGAAGCGGCAAACAACTGTGCGTTCCAACGGAAGGACCAGTCGTCGCCCCAAGCGCCCTGCGGACCGCCATGGATGAGGAACTTCAGGGGATAGCGGCGTCCAGCCTCAAAGGCCGGTGGCTTGAGCAGAAATCCGTGGACGCGCACGCCTTCGGCGCCGCGGAACCAGAAGGGCTCGAGCGGCGACATGTGCACCGGGGAGAGCACCGCGTCGTTAATGTGACTTAACTGCTGGGCCTGCGAGCCTTTGCCTGCTTGAGCCAAGGGAAAGGCGTGGATTTCATTGGGGAAACGGATGGACATGCGCGTGAACAGCAGGGCCGCGCCGTCCGGGGTGACGGTGAGATTGTCGTTGGCACCGCGTGTGACCTCGCGGACAGGACCGCTTTTCAAGTCCACGACATAGATGGGCGATTCACCCTTATCCTCAGCGGCGAAATAGATTCGCGAGGAATCGGGCGCCCAGACAAATGAGCCAACCCAGCGATCGAACTGCTCAGTGAGATTGGTGATGACGGCAGTCTTGCGGTCGTAGATCACCAGGCGGAAGCGATCGCTCTCGTATCCCGCGCGCAGTTGCATGCGCCAGGCGATGTAGCGGCCGTCGGGAGAATAGAGAGGAGTGGAGTCCGAACCGGGGCTGGTGCTGATCTTCTTGGGCTTGCCGCCCGCGACGGGGACGATGAAGATCTCATTGTTGGTGCTGGTCGCTTCGACCTCGTCGATGTTGCTGGTGTAGGCGACTTCCTGGCCGTCGGGCGAAAAGGCATACATGTCCTGGCCGCCCAGATTAAACGGCGGGACGTCGTGGTCGCCGGGCGTCAGGTCGCGGGCGACCCCGCCTTCGGCTGGGACGGCAAAGAGATGACTGCGCTTTCCGATGGCGTACGTGGCCCAATGGCGGAAGAGGAGGCGAGTAAAGATGGTGGCCTTGACTTTGGATTTTCCGCGCTCTTCGTCGCGAGCTTTGTTGCAGGGATCGTCGGGACAATCGGGGTAAACCGCCGAGACGAACAGAATGTGCTTGCCGTCGGGAGACCAGAGGGCGCCGTCGGCTTCCGTCGAGATGTCGGTGATCCTGCGTGGGACGCCAGTCAGTGTGCCGTCGGCGGATTCGAAGTCGTTGACCCACACCTGCGAGCCGCCGTCGCGCGAGGAAACGAAGAGTAGCCGCTTGCCGTCGGGCGAGAAGCGCGGACGGTCCTCGCCGGCAGCGTCGGAGGTGAGCTGCCGGGCTTCCCCGCCGGCCAGCGGCACGATCCAGATGTGCGGCTTGCGGGTATTCTCTTCCAGGTTGACGTGGACAGAGCTGAACAAGACCCAGCGACCGTCAGGCGATACCACGGGTTCGCCCACGCGCTTGAGCGCCATCATGTCTTCGAAGGTAAAGGGGCGCTTGCCCTGGGCGGACAAAATGCCTGAAGACAGCAGGACGATGAAGACAAGGAGACGACGGAGCATGGGGCCTCCTCAAAAAAAGCACGTAAGTCTAACATCGGCGGCCACTAGCGGCCCGCGCTGTGCTGGCGGTGCATGCGGAAGTGGTCCTTGCGCGTGCGTGGGCGAGACGCCCCACGCAACAGCCACCGAGACGGCGGCGCTACAATGTCGTGGAAGGTGGCCGCCGCCTCAGCAACCGTCGCACGTGAAACGCATCTACTCGGGGAGAATTCCCAAAGAGTTGGAGCTATGCGCAAACTGACAGGTCTTTTTCTGCTTGCCCTGGGGTTAGCGGGCGCGGCTGTGGCGCAGCGCGGCGAGGGCCCGCTGGATACCTCTCCACCCAAGGGCACCACGCCCGAGGAAATCATCCGCCGTTTTGCCGCCAAGGAAAAGGAATTCAAAGAAGCACGCGAGAACTACACCTATCGACAGGAGGTAAAGGTCCAGACGATGGATGGAAATCGCGCGGACGGCGAATACCAGCAGATCGTGGACATCACCTTCGATGATAGAGGGCGGCGAGGGGAAAACGTGATCTATGCACCGCAATCCACTTTGCGGCGGGTGCAAATCACGCGTGAGGATTTGGAAGATATCGAGAAGCGGCTACCGTTCGTGCTGACCACCGATGAGATTCCCGACTACAACATCAAATATCTCGGCCAGCAACGCGTGGACGAGCTTCAGACCTACGTGTTCGATGTTTCGCCCAAAAATATCGATCGTGGCAGGCGCTACTTCGAAGGCCGGATATGGGTGGACAACCTGGACTTCCAGATCGTCAAGACCCATGGCAAAAACGTGCCCGATTTGGTGACCAAGGCAGGCGAGAACCTGTTTCCCAAGTTCACCACCTGGCGGGAGCAGATAGACGGCCGTTATTGGTTCCCGACCTATACCCGGGTAGACGACGTGCTGCAGTTCAAGAACGGAGACGTACACATCCGGCAGATCGTGAAATATACGAACTACAAACGCTTTGGCGCCAAGACGCGGATTGTGTACGAAGGGCAGGAGATTCCGAAGTCTGACGGGAAAAAATAGTTTTCGGGTTTCGTGCAAAAAGCAAGAGCCGTGCCACTTGGCACGGCTCTTCTTACCAAGGTTAGACGGTTGTCAAGCTGCGGGAGCCAGGGAGCGCTGCGCGGCGTGCTGGATGAAGCGCTTCATGACCGTGGCCCACATCACCTTCTTGCGCACGGCGCTTTCTTTGACGCCGCGGCCTTGGGCGAACATGGCCAGCAGCGCCTTCATCTTTAGCACCCGCAGTACGGCCTCTTCGGCGGGCGTGAC
>DASYTX010000191.1:0-2967 GCA_036001865.1 Terriglobales bacterium | reverse complement strand
GCTTGTGAGGCGGTTGCTGAGGTCGAAGGGCCGGCATGTAGTCGGGTCGCAGGTAGCCGCGGGGTACAGCGCAGGCGCCGCGTACCAGATCGCCGTGTGCACCTAGTGGCGGAAAAGATGGGCAGGAACGCTGACAGGTCGGGACGAAAGCGGATCCTGATGACGACCACCTGGCTCACTGGCGGAATCGAGAGTCATCTGCTGAACCTTGCCCGGTTGTTGGTGGAGAACGGTGCCGATGTGACCCTGGCAGTCCGGGTGGCCGACGGCAACGGTCGCCTGGCGCACACGTATCGCCATATTCCCGCGGCACTGATCAGCACGCCGTTCTCCCACGGGTCGCGCAACCTGCGAATGGCAGCGGCCTGGGCCGTGGCGCTGTGGCCTCTGCGAATGCGGCGGAAGTTTGACTTGTTGTATTCGATTGGACCGACAGGCCGGGAGCTGACCCGCTTCACGGCTTTTCTGGCGAAGTTCGTGAAGCGAGGGGGCTATGTGCTGGCAAATCGGGTTGGATGTCCGGCGCAAGAGCCGCTGATTCGCGGACTCAAGTCCTTGCTCAACGGCTTCATCGCAGAGACCTCTTTGCAGGCGGAGGCGGCGCGTCGTTGTTACGAATTAGAGGTTCCGGTAGCCGCGATACCGTGCCTGAGTGGTCCGACCTCGGCTCCGCCCCGCGATCGGGGTTTGGGTGACGAAGTGCGCGTTACCTTTCTCGGAAGGTACATACCGGAGAAAGGCATCTATCGCTTGCTGAAGATCTGGCCTGAGCTGTGCATCGGAAGAGCACGGCTGGATTACTACGGCGATGGCCCTGAGCGTCATCGCCTGGAGGAGCAGGTGCGCCAGCGCGGCCTGGCCACCAGCGTCAGGGTAAACGGGCCATACGGCGAGACCCAATTGGCTGAGGTCCTGGCGAGCAGCGATCTGGTGGTGCTGCCATCTGAGACGGAAGGCCTGCCCACGGTACTGGTGGAGAGCATGGCGCATGGGGTGCCGTTTGTGGCTACGGACGTGGGTGCGGTGCGCGCATTGGCCGAGGACAATCCCGACGTGAGAGTTGTGCCGCTGGACGACGCGGCACTCAAGCACGGAATAGTGGAGTTGGTCGGAGCCCTGCGCGCCGGACAGGTCTCGGGGGCGCGCTTGCAGACGTGGCACGCCCGGCGATACGGTTACGAGCGCGTGTCGCGCTTGTGGTTGCAGGCGTTGCTGGGGGCCGAGAGGTTCTGGGCCGCCTCGGACCCAGCCAACTCCGAAACGGTGCTCAGGGGCGTGCCGGCTTGCGCCCTGGGTCCGGTATAGATGACGCAACCTTGCAAACGCGTTTTGATTAATGCCCGGCTCTACGGCGCCGGCGGGTCGGAGACTCATCTGCTGAACCTGTGTCGGCTCCTGGCGCAGCACGGAGCCGAGGTCACTGTGGTCAGCCGTTTCGCGCGGCCGGAGACCCCGCTGGTCGAACTGCGAAGCGAACTCCCGGTTCGCTTGGTTGCGACTCCGTTTGCCGGCGAGCTGCGGCTCTTTCGATTCTCCACCGCGTGGGCGTTGGCGATGTGGCCTTTCCAGTTGCGCCCCGGGCAGTTCGACGTGCTGTACACGCTGGAGGTGAGCCGCTTCACCAGCTTCCTGGCACGATTCGTAGGCGCGGGCGGCTGGGTGATCGGAAACCGCTTCGGGGAGCCGCTGGGCGAGAAGGAGTCCCTGCCCGCGCAAGCCTTGGGCGTGTTGCGCGGATTCGTGGTTGAAAGCGAGTTGCAGGCGCAGGCGCTGCGGCGCAAGCATGCCAACTCGTTTCCCCTCGCGGTTATCCCACACATCGGGCACGTCGCCGACCTGCCTCGTCGGGAGCCAAGGAAGTGGGATGTTTTCCGCGTTGCCTTCCTGGGGCGCTACGGGCGCGCAAAGGGGATTTATCGCTTGTTGGAGATTTGGCCTGAGTTGCCGCAGTCGATGCACCTGGAGTTCTTCGGACATGGACCGGAACGCGCCATCCTGGAGCAGGAGATTGAAGGGCGGGGCTTGGGGCAACGGGTGCAAGTGAATGGCGGGTGGCGTGACGCTCAAGAGTTGCGCCGGATCATGGCGAGCATCGACCTGGTGGTGCTTCCCTCGGAAACCGAAGGGGTGCCGATGGTGCTGCTGGAAGCCATGGCGCACGGCGTCCCTTTCGTTGCGACCGATGTGGGCGCGGTGCGCACGCTGGCGGAAGAAAACCCCGACGTACTTGTAGTTCCTCAGAGCAACCGCGCGCTCAAAGAAGCTCTGGTCACGATGGAGAATGACATCCAGTCGGGCAAGGTGGTGGGGGAACGGCTGCAACAGTACCATCGGGCGCGGTTCGGCTATGAGCGCTTGTCGCGCCTGTGGACGCAGGCGCTGCTCAATCCCGAAGAGTTCTGGTCGCCGCTAGGAAGGGCCCTGGACTCGCAGCCAGTCATGCCACCAAGTCTGGGCGCGCTTCGTAGCCTTCCAGCCGATGAGCCGGCTCAGTAGCTGTCCTTTCCAGGTGGGAAAAGGAGGCACGAAGCTGGTTCCCCCCAGTTCGCGGACCCGTTGCAGGGCCATATCGGTGACTTCGGGGCAAACCGGATACGCCTCGAAGGCGCGATGCATGTAGGCATGCACGGCGGCGCTTTTGGCGCGCGGCTCCTGAGTTCGTGCGAGCAGCAGCTTCACCTTCAAATCCGTGGTCGCGAAGGCACCGCGCACGAGTTGCTGCGAGGGTGTGGAGGTCAGGCTTCCCCCCTGTAGGTGCTTGCGGTAGTAAAGCCGTCCATGTGGCGACCTGCGGATGCCGGCACTTGCCAACACCACCCGTGCGAAGTACAGGCCGTCATCATCCGGCGAGCGGATATGGTCCCAGGCACCCGCCTTGGCGGCAAGTGAACGCGGAGTAAGCCAGGCTCCGGGAGGAACTTCCGCAAACTGGCCATTCGGTCCCATCAGTTCGACGAGAAAGTCTAC
>DASYTX010000190.1:0-2821 GCA_036001865.1 Terriglobales bacterium | reverse complement strand
CACTGCCGGCGTTCGGACAGGGGCGCGGACGCAGCGGCGGCACCGTGGGCGGGCCGCAGGGCACCGGTCCTGGCTCGGCCCCGGGCCAAATGGAACGTGATCGCGACCTGAACCGCGACCGAGGCCACGAGGCCGATCGCGACGGGAACCACCAGCGAAAAGATGCCCTCATCCACCAGGAACAGCAGCCGCTCAAGGACTCACAGATCAACGGCGGCGCTTTTCGCATGCTGGAGAAAAGAACCGGGATGACTGCCGACCAGCTGAAGGAACTCTACAGTAGGAGCGGAGCCCGTAACTTCGGGCAGTTCGCCTCGGCCATCGTGGTATCAAAGAACCTCAACCTGGACACCCAGAAGGTGCTCGAAGGCTTGAAGACCAATAGTCTGGGCGAGACCCTGAAGAGCCTGGGCGTTGCGTCGGACAAGGCCAAGGCCGAGATCAAGAAGGCAAACGAGGAAATCAAGAACGCAGACAAGACCTCGTAAGTAAAGCCAACGCCTAGTCAGTCGCCAGCTAGTTGCAGTTCGACTGCGGCTGGCGACTTTTTTCGCGGCCTAGTCACTCCAGGCCTATCCCGATATTGCCGGCAGACTTGACATCCACCCTGCGCCGCGGTGGTACAATCTACACCGCTTGTTTCCGACCGCCGGCGCCTACGGGCATACCTAGGGTGCCGGAGGCGGCGCTCCTGTTAGTCAGGAGACGAGGGTTCGGGTGGAAACGCCCGCGCCTCCCGTGTTTGGAAAGGAAACGAACCCGTCAGCCGCGACCGTCCGGTCGCGACCTGGTGCGGCGAATCCTATCCTTTCCTGCCGCATCGGAAACCAGAGAAGCCCAGCCCCCATGGACCGCCTGATCGACAAATTCGACCGGCCGATCACCGACCTGCGTATCTCGATCACCGACCGCTGCAACTACAAGTGCGTGTATTGCCGTACTGGCAACGAGGGCGCGATCTACGCCGATTTGCCGCTGTCCGAGTACCTGCGCATGGCGCGGGTGTTCGTCGGGCTGGGCATCGAGAAGGTGCGCATTACCGGCGGGGAGCCGCTGCTGCGCTCGGGTGTGGCTGGCTTCGTGCGTGACCTGTCAAAGCTGCGGACCCTCGACGGCGGGTCGCTCGACCTCGCCATCACGACCAACGGTCACCTGCTGGCCGAGATGGCGCAGCCGCTACGAGATGCCGGGCTTCGCCGCGTGACGGTGAGCATGGACGCGGTCGATCCCGAGCGCTTCGCCCGCATCACGCGCGTGCCTAACGGTTTCCATGCGGTGCTGGCGGGAGTCCGCGCGGCGAAGAAGGCGGGGCTTGAGCCGGTGAAGGTCAACTGCGTGCTGCTGCGCGGTTTCAACGACGACCAGATAGTGGAGTTCGCCAAGTTCGCCCGTGATGAAGAAGTAGTGTTGCGCTTCATCGAGTTCATGCCGTTGGAAGAGGACCGAGTCTGGTCACCGGAGATTGTGGTGACGCTCAAGGAAATCCTGGAGCGCATCCGCGCATTCCGGCCGCTGGTTGAAATCCCGCACCAGCGCAGCGAGACAGCGCGGCGCTACACCTTTGACGACGGCGTTGGCGAGATCGGCATCATCGCTCCGGTTTCCCAGCCCTTCTGCGGGCATTGCAGCCGAGTGCGGGTGACTTCCGACGGCAAGATCCGTACCTGCCTGTTCTCCATTTTTGATCACGACCTACACGCGGTGATGCGCCGCGGCGGCTCCGACAACGACCTGGTCGCCTTCATACGCAAGGTCATCCAAAAGAAGGAAGAGCGCCACCACATCGGTGAGCCTGATTTCATCAAACCTTCGCGCAGCATGGTGCACATTGGGGGGTAGCTGGCCAGGAGTCAGCCCACCTGCGGTGCCTTGCGCGGCTTACCCGCGGATGCGAAAATAGGTAAAGCGAACCTGCAGAAAAGCGAATTTGCGTCATTTCTGCGGGACGTGAATCAGATTCCTATACGGAACTGCTGGCTTCAACATCCCCGTAGCTCGGGCGTTTTAAGGCGCAGCGGAGCTACTGGAGCCGGTGGGTGCTTTCAACATCCCCGTTCCGACGCGCTCGCATGGGCGGGTTGGGACTGAAGGCGGAAAGATAAATGGCAACTGCAACCGCTTCAGCTTGCAGGCTGGAGAACTATCTCGTCCTCCCCGACAGTTCCATGGACAGCCGCATTACCGCTGCCAAGGCAGCGCTGGGGAAGGAATGCATCATTCTTGGCCACCACTATCAGCGCGATGAAGTGATCAAGTTCGCAGATTTCCGCGGCGACTCTTACCGTTTGGCGCAGGCGGCGGCCAAAGCCGAGGGCCCCTTTATCGTCTATTGCGGCGTGACCTTCATGGCCGAAGGCGCCGACATTCTCAGCCGCCCCGGCAAGGTGGTCATCCTGCCAGACCTCAACGCCGGGTGTTCCATGGCCGACATGGCGGAGATCGGCCAGGTGGAAGACTGCTGGGAACATCTGGTCGATCTGGGGCTGACCTCGGACTCCGGCGACGGCATCGTGCCCATCACCTACATGAATTCATCCGCCGCCATCAAAGCCTTCTGCGGGGAGCGTGGCGGCCTGGTCTGTACCTCAACCAATGCCGCGAGCGCCTTCCGCTGGGCCTTCGCCAAGGCGGAAAAAATCTTCTTCCTGCCTGACCAGCACCTGGGGCGCAACACCGGCTGGGCCATGGGCATACCGCTCGACGAAATGGTGGTCTGGGACCCCTACGTGCCTACGGGCGGCTTGACCGCCGAGAAGCTGCGCAGCGCCCGTGTCATTCTGTGGAAGGGGCACTGCTCCGTCCATCAGCGCTTCTTGCCGGA
>DASYTX010000189.1:0-13631 GCA_036001865.1 Terriglobales bacterium | reverse complement strand
TCCTTCGTTCTTATCTCCCCTGACCTGCTTATCCTCGTAGTCACGGAAGGACGAGAGTGACCGAAAAAGAAGCTCCCCATTGAGGAAGGCTTCCCCCACTTACGCTCGGGGTAATACTTGTATAGCCTGTGATGCATACGTTTAGTTTTACAAAAGCTGAGGGCAAGTTCCCCTCACGGAAATAGATTCTGTCACTCTGGATCACGATGCGTGCACATCTGGCAGCCTTGTTTACCAATTCAGTTCTGCTTCCGCCCGCGCGCGAGTAGCGGCTCCCGCGTCACAGCGCCCGATATCCACCTATCCCAGTACACCCTTGCCAAGCGCGGCTTCACTTGACGGTAGTTCCTGCCTAAAACACCGGTCCGGTCGTTTCCCTCCGCCGTAACTCGTTTCTAGTTTCTTGTTTCGCGTTTCTCGAACGGGCTCGCGGCCTTCTTCAACATTCCGCCTGAAAAAGGAGTCCGCTATGCCGCGCAGAGCTGCCCTGCTGCTGCTCTGGCTAGCCCTCGCCTCGGACAAGCTAGCTCTTAGCTCTTAGCTCTTAGCTCTTAGCTCTTAGCTTTTAGCGCTGTTTCAGTTCGGCGTGGAGTTCGCGGAAGACTTCCGCCATCAGCTCCGGCTTTAGCCGCTGGATCACGCGCTCCACCACGCGGGCGATAAGCTCAGGATCAACCTGGGGGCCTGCCGCGAATTCAGGCTGCGCGACATACTCCGGCGGGTGCAGCGAAGCTTGGGGCTCCATAGTGGCAACCGCCGCCGGTGGCGCAAAGGGGGATTCGGTTGCGGATTGAGTGCTCCAGGGGACGTTGAGTTCGGCCGGGGGCTCGGCCGCCGGCTGTGACGCCGGTGCCGAGGCGTGCAACATTTCTGCTTCCAGCGAGGCCTCTCCCTCGCCCGGCGCCAATGGGACTTCTTCCGCCACCCACGCGGGCGCGGAGGCCACGGCTCGCAGCGCTGCAAAGGCCTGGTCGAAGTCGAATTCCGCCGCTGCGGGCGCGGCCACTCTCACGGGCTCAGTCTGGGGCATCCCCCAGGTTTTGGGCGCTTCGATTCCAGGAACTCCTTCGGCCGGCAGATCCCAAGCGGGCGCGGACGGCCCTGCTGCAGGCAGGCCCTCGAACCCTCCCGCCTCTTCGCCAGCCGGGACCGGACTCGGCTGCGGGGCGGCCATCTGCGGCTCGGGCTCAGAGACCGGTGTCGCGGGCCTAAACTCGAACACTCCAGAGAGCCCCTCGGCTGCCGTCATTCCCGTCGAAACCGGCTCCGGCTCGGGTTGCTTCTCGCGTTCAAATTCGATCTCAAACTCCGGTACCGGGGATGCAGCTTCTGCGCGCACCGACTCTTCCGGGATATCTTCCAGTCCCATAGCGGGCGCTGCCGCCCACTCCTGTGGCACTTCAACGTTCTTCAGCGGCTGCAGCTCAACCTCGGCAGCTTGTTCCTCTGACGATGGCTGCCACACCACTCCTTTGTACTGGCCGAAGGGCATAGCTTGGCTATCGTCCGGCACCGTGACCGGCGCCGGCGCAGCCTTGTACGCCAGCTTCTTCACCATGGCTACCAGATCGCTGGCCTCGAAAGGCTTCACGATCACCCCATCAGCCTTCACGCGGTTGCCGTCCTGGGCATTGAACGGCTCCATCTTGCCCACGCACAGGATCACAGGGGTGCGCGCCGTCTCCGTCGACTTGCGCATCAGTTCGCAGACTTCCAGTCCGGAGTAGCCGGGCATGAACACGTCCAGCACTACGACGTCGGGCTTTTCGGCAACGATTTTCTTCATCGCCTGCGCCCCGTTGCTGACGGCCACCACTTGGCAACCGGCGTCGGTAAGGAGCTTTTTGCCCATGTTCTGGGCAGTCATGCTGTCGTCGGCAAGAAGGACTTTCAGGGGCACAAGTTTCCCTTCATTTTTGGGAGCTTGCGCCCAAAGTACTTTCATCGCTCCGCAAAGTCAACGAACGATGCACCTCGGTAACGTAACCGTCAGTGGCATTTGGTTGCTGTACCACGGTGGGACTACGCCGGCTTGCTTGCCGGCAAAGCAGAAAGGCGCACGATCCTGGGATCGTGCCTTTCAAAACGGCGGGCTTGGAGCTAAAACGGGACCAACTTACGCAGGCCCTTCTTTTTCTTCTTCTTGCTGGAGGAGGAATTGTCCTCCTCCTTGTCTTTGTCGCTGTCGGATTTTTCGTCCTTACTGGCAGAAGCCGACTGCTCCTCAGACTTCGCCTCGGATCCAGGCTGGCCAGCCGCCTCGTTCACCTGGCTGGGAGGAGCAGCCGCGGGCTGGGTGCCACCCTCGGAGATCTGCTGCTTGTCTCCGCCGGCCGAGTCGGAGCGCGGGGTGGGCTCGCTGGTCGGCGGCGCGCCGCTGCCGACCTTCTCCACCGTTACCGAGTGCGATCCGCTTTCTGAGCTTGCCTCTTGCGCCTCCATGATGGCAGCCGTGGCCCGCTGCGTGATCTCGGTGGCGCTGGTTTGTTTGGGCGTGACCAGCGTAGGTTCGCCTACTTTGGCCGCCTGCGATACATCCGGCTTGCGCCGGAAGTTAGCCATCAGCTTGCCAAACCGCCCGCTCTCGCGCCGGCTTTCCTCCTCCGCCTTGTTCTGAGCAATCGCTTCCGCGGTGGCCGTGGGCACCGGCCGGCGCAGGGCTTCTAGCCGCTGCTTGGCATCCTCGGCCCGCGGCATTACCGGATAGCGTGTCAGGATGCGCGAGTAGGCTTCTGCTGCCGACTTGCTGAAGTCTTCGATGAGCCTGCTCTTCTTGACCTCCGCCAGCTTGACTTCGCGCACCCGCTCGATCTGCTTCTCATAAGCCGTGCCTAGCATGAACAGGGCCTCGTCGGCTGCGCTGTAAAGCGGATAAGCATCGGTCACCGACTTCAGCCGTGCGATGGCTGCCGGCCACGATTCCCGCAGGAAGTAAAACCGCCCGATGCGGAACTCCCGCTCGGCCAGCACCTCCTGCACCTCCAGCAGTCGCTGCTTGGCTTCGGCCGCCAGTTTGGTGTCGGGAAATTGCAGGAGCAGTTGCTTGTACTCTTCCTCGGCGCGCTTGGCATGGGTGAAGTCGCGGTCGGGCTTCTCCATCTGCCGGTAGTGGATGTTGGCCACCTTCAACTGCGCCTCGGAGGCCTCCGGCATGTTGGGGAAGAAGGTGATGAAGTCCTTGTACTCGATCTCGGCCTGCGCCAGGCCTGCCGAGCCGCCTTCCGCATACCAGGAGTCGCCCACCGCCAGCTTGGCGCGTGCCACGTACTCCGAATCCGGATACGTGTTGATCATGGTCTGCAGGGTCAGGCGGGCAACGTCGAACTTGCCGCGCTTCATGGCCTCCATCGCCCGGTCGAATAACACCTTGTCCGGTTGCTTGGAATCAAGGTCGGCGATCGGGTTCTGGACTCTGCCTCTGCGGCACGAGGCCACAGTCAGCGCCAGCACCAGCGGCAGTAATAGCGAGAGAAAACGTCGGATCATTCCCTACCTCAGAACCAGTTTCTAGACTTTCTGCAGCAATGCTTCAGCGGCCGCCTTGAGCAGCTTTTGGGTGTTGTCCTTGGGATTGCCTTTGCCGAAGATGGCGTTGCCCGCCACCAGAATCTCAGCCCCGGCGCGCACTACTTCGCCGATCGTGTCCAAGGCGATGCCCCCATCCACCTCAATGCGAAAGTTGGCGCCGCTTCGGTTGCGCATTCCCGCCAGCTTGCGGATCTTCTCCAGCGACGCCGGGATAAACTTCTGTCCCCCAAAGCCGGGGTTGACCGACATCACCAGGACAAAATCCACCATCTCCAGGACTTCCTCCAGCGTACTCACGGGCGTGGCCGGATTCAGCACCACCCCCACCTGTGCGCCATGGCTGCGCACCAGTTCCAGCGTCCGGTGCAGGTGCGGACATGTTTCCTGGTGTACCGAGATCCAGTCAGCCCCCGCATCTGCGAACGCAGGGATGTACTGGTCGGGGTCCTCGATCATCAGGTGTACGTCGAGCGGCAGCTCAGTGGACTTGCGCAGCGAGGCCACCACCGGCGGTCCAATCGTGATGTTCGGCACAAAGTGCCCGTCCATCACGTCCACGTGCAGCAACGTAGCTCCGCCCTCCGTCGCGGCCTGGACTTGTTCTGCTAGCCGTGCAAAATCGGCCGACAATATCGACGGCGCTATCTCTAACAAGCGTGGCTCTCTCTGCTCAGAAGTATCAGAATTCTATCACGCGCTTGCGCTCGCATCCGCTTCCCGCCCGCTGCTCTGGCGGCATCTGATTTCGGATGCGCATTCCTCAGAGAGGTGGGAGGGCACGACTTCAGTCGTGCCGAGAGCCGGGCAAGGAAGTTGGGCTTTTAGCCCCTGAGGTTCCCGCTCACCGTGCCGGAGGCACGCCCTTAATTTAGCCCAGCGCTTCAGCGCTGGGTAGCAGAACGGAAGTGAGAAGTCCCGTAGGGACGAGCCTCGACAGAGAGGCCACCTTCCCCCCGGGCCCGCATCTAACTCTCATAGCGTCCCTAATATTCGATTTTAACCGCGCGGAAAAAAGGCTTTCGTAACCGATGTTATCGGGCGAGAAGCCTTTTTCTTTTTGCCGCTCGAATTGAACACTAGCCCAGCAGCCGGGCCACGTCCTTGGCGAAGTACGTCAGCACGATGTCGGCGCCCGCGCGCTTGATCGAGGTCAGCGACTCCATCATCACGCGCTGCCCGTCAATCCAGTTGTTCCGCGCCGCTGCCTGGATCATGGCGTACTCGCCCGATACCTGGTAGGCGGCCAGCGGCGCGTCAAATCGCGCCCGCGCCGCTGCAATCACATCCAGATACGGCAGGGCCGGCTTCACCATGATGATGTCCGCGCCTTCTTTGAGGTCGAGCTCGATCTCGCGCAGCGCCTCGCGCAGGTTGGCCGGGTCCATCTGATAGGAGCGCCGGTCGCCAAACTGGGGCGCCGAATCCGCCGCCTCCCGGAAAGGTCCATAAAACGCCGAGGCGAACTTGGCGGCGTAGGAAAGAATCGGAGTGTTGGTGTAGCCGTTCTCGTCCAGGGCCTTGCGGATGGCAGCCACCCGGCCATCCATCATGTCCGACGGCGCCACCATGTCCGTCCCCGCGCGCACCAGTGACACCGCGGTCTTGGCCAGGATTTCCAGCGTGGCGTCATTCTCGATCTCATACTCCGGCGCCGCCGCTTTTGCCGGTGCAGCCGCTTCCAGCGTCCGCGTCGAAGCCGCGCCCAACGACTGCGGCGTCGCTGCCACCCGCACGATGCCGCAGTGGCCATGGCTCATGTACTCGCAGAGGCACACGTCGCCGATCACGATCAGCTCGCGCAGCTCGCGCTTGATGGCCCGCGTCGCCCGCTGCACGATGCCGTCATCGGCCCACGCCCCGCTGGCGATCTCGTCCTTCTTCTCCGGCAGGCCGAACAGGATCACAGCCGGCACGCCTAGCGCCCTGGCCTCTCCCGCCTCTTTGACCGCCTGGTCCACCGATAGGTTGTAAACACCAGGCATCGAGCGTATTTCCTTGCGCACCCCTTCGCCCGGGCATACGAACATGGGGTAAACGAGTGCATCCGGGGTGAGTCGGGTCTCGCGGACAAAATCGCGTAGCTGCTGGCTCTGGCGCAGCCTTCTCATGCGGGTTGTGGGGAAACTCATAACTGCTAGATTCTAGCAGCCGCGGCGATCCCCGCGCTCACCCGATCGCGGCGATCCTGCGTGTAACATTGAGCTGAATTCAATGGCCCTCCTCGCTCACACCAGCTCCCGCGTGCTCGAGTTTGACGCGTTGCGCGACATCCTGCGCGCCTACATCGCATCGCCACTTGGGCAGCAGCGCGTGGCCGCCCTCGCACCCTCAGCCGATCGCGACTGGATCGACCGCCAGCAACAGCTTACTGATGAGATCCGCGAGTTCCTGCGCGCCGGCGCCCGCTTCGACTTCGCCGGTCTGCTCGATCCAACGAAACTCGTGGATAAGGCCCGCATCGAGGGCGCCGCGCTCGAGCCGCTGGAAGTCTGGGACGTGGTGCTCGTCACAGACCGCGCCGACGAGTGGCGTCACCTAGCCGCGCACCCGCCCGCGCAGATGGCCGCACCGTTTGCGCGCGTCACCGAACTCTCCTCCGCCATCGCCGACTTCACTGATTTCTTGCGCTTCTTCCGCAACAAGATCCTGCCCGACGGCACCCTCGACGACCGTGCCTCGCCCGAGCTGGCCCGCATCCGCCGCGAGATCGAGAAGCAGAAACGGCTCATCCAGGAATCACTGCGCGCCTACGTGCGTCGGCTTGCCGACGCTGGTGCCGTGCAGGAAGAACTGGTCACCATTCGCGGCGAACGCTTCGTAATCCCGGTCAAGGTCGACCATAAGAAGCATGTCAGTGGCGTCGTTCACGGGGCCAGCTCCAGCGGGCAGACCGTCTTCATCGAACCGCTCGAGACTATTGAGCAGAACAACGACTTGGTGCGTCTGCTGGAAGAAGAACAAACGGAGATTCACCGCATCCTGCTGGAGATGACCAGCCGCATCCGCGATCGTGCTGTCGAAATTTTGTCCGCGGTAGACGCCCTCGCCGAACTCGAGCTGCAGTTCGCCAAAGCCCGTTTCGCCCAGGACTACAACTGCGTCCGCCCGATCGTGTGGGACAGCCGCCCTCGGGTGTCCGGAGCGAGCGAAGCTCGCTTGCTCCTCCACCAAGCCCGCCACCCATTGCTCGAGCGCACTCTGAAACCCCAGCGCCGTGCCATTGTTCCCATCGCAGTCGAACTCGAAGCCGACCACCGCCAACTCGTCATCAGTGGCCCCAATACCGGAGGCAAAACCGTGGCTCTCAAGACCGTCGGGCTGCTGGTGCTGATGGCGCAGGCTGGCGTGCCGGTGCCTGCGGACCGCGCCGAGCTGCCCATCTTTGACGCCGTGCTGGCCGATATCGGCGACTACCAGTCCATCGAGCAGAACCTCTCCACCTTTTCGGCGCACGTCACCAACATTGATTTCATCTCGCGTACCGCCACCCCCGGCTCGCTGGTGCTGCTCGACGAACTCGGTTCTGCCACCGACCCCGCCGAAGGCGCCGCTCTGGCGGTTGCTATCGCAGACTACTTCCGACACCTCGGCTGCTTCACCGTCATCTCCACCCACCACACGTCGCTCAAGGTCTACGCCGCCAATACTGACGGGGTGCTCAACGCCGCCGTGGGCTTCGACGAAACCACGCTCCAGCCCACGTTCGAACTCAAGATGGGCGTACCCGGCGCGTCGGCCGGCATCAACGTTGCCCAGCGCCTCGGCCTCAACCCCGAGATCATCGCCGCGGCTCGCGCCTCACTCGGCAGCCAGGCCCAGGATGTCGCCCGCTTCCTCGATCGCCTGCACGCCGAGCTGCGTCAGGCCGAAGAGGAGCGCCGGCGGATCAGCACTCGCGAGCAGGAACTCATCCGCGAGCAGAAGCGGCTCGAGGCCGAAGGACTGAAAGAGCAGCGCGCCCGCGTCAAGGAGATGGAGCGCAAGCTCGACGCCCTGTTGCGCGACTTCGAGTACCGCGCCCGCGAGACCGTGGAGGCCGTTCAGGAACGCGCCGCCGCTCTCAAGCTTTCTAAAGATGCAGAGCGCCGCATCGCCCGCTTGCGCCGCGAGTTCAAAGAGCAGTTTGACTCGGGCGTAGTCGCCCACGCCACCGGAGCCGACGTTGGCGATCCTCACGCCCGGCCGGGGGAGGTGAAGTACGTGGAAGAGGGCGATACCGTAAAGCTCAAGTCGCTCGGCCGCAACGCCATCGTCAAGCGCCGCATCGACCAGGACACCTTTGAGGTCGAGGTCGGCGCCATGAAGATGAAGGTGCCACGTGATGATCTGGCTGAAGTCATCATCCGCGCCGCCGATTCGCCGCTCAAGGCAGCCCGCGCCCGCGGCATCTCCGTTTCGGTCAGCGAAGATTCCAGTGTCCCCTCCGAGATCAACGTGATCGGCGCCACGGTTGACGTAGCCACCGCTCGGGTGGAGAAGTTCCTGGATCGCGCATTCCTGGCCGGCCTCTCCCGCTTGCGAATCGTCCACGGCAGTGGCTTGGGCGTCCTGCGCAAAGCCTTGCGCGAATACCTCAAGCAGCACCCGCACGTGGCTTCGGTCTCGGAACCCCCGCAGAACGAAGGCGGGGCCGGGGCTACAATGGTGGAGTTAAAGGTTTGAGGTCCTGTTACGCACTTGGAGCGGATGCTAGGCCAGCCTTCGGCGTAACTGAGAATTGAGCCGTTGCAATGGCGAGGTCGCGCACAACGCCGACGAAGATCAGCTCCCAATCGGAGAACGAGGAAGCTGAACGCAAGCGGCTTGACGAGGAAATCAGGCGTTATTACGACTCCTTCACGGAAGAACAGATGGCGGAGGACGCCGCCTGGGGCGGGTTGGGCGAACAAGCCCTCATGCATCTCTTTGAGGAGGAACAGACACGAAAGGGCGCGCTTAGAAAAGGGCGCAAACGTCGTCTTCGCTGAAGTTCTATGCCGCTCACGTTGAGCTCCCTCGCACGTCTATAATCACGACTTCGTCCCTCTGCTTCCCATGACTCAATCTCCCTGGAGGACCGCATGAGCGCACGAGTCCCACGCGCGCTGGCCATTTTTCTCTGCCTGACGGCATCTCTGGCATTGGCCCAGGCAACCAAGTCGGGGCCCAAGACAAAACCCGCAGCCCCGACCAAACCCGCTGCCGCCGGCTTTCACGTCCCCGTCGACTCCTACAAGCTGCCTAACGGGCTGCGCGTGGTGCTTTCGGAAGATCACACTGCGCCCACCGCCGTGCTCGCCGTCTACTACAACATCGGCTTCCGCATCGAGCCCCAGGACCGCACCGGCTTCGCCCACCTCTTCGAGCACATGATGTTCGAGGGCTCGCAGAACGCGCCCAAGGGAGTCTTCGACAAGCTCACCAACGGCAACGGCGGGGTCAACAACGGCTCCACCCGGTTTGACTTCACTAACTATTTCGAAGTCGTGCCCTCCAACCTTCTGGAAACTGTTCTCTGGCTCGAAGCCGACCGCATGCGCGGCCTGCTGATCACCGAAGAGAACTTGAAGAACCAGCAGGGCGTGGTCATGAACGAGGTCAAGGTCAACGTCCTCAACCAGCCCTACGGCGGATTCCCCTGGCTGGACATGCCGCAGTACGCCAATTCCAACTGGTACAACGCGCACAACTTCTACGGCGAGCTGAAGGATCTGGAGGCGGCTAACCTCGAGGACGTAAAGAAGTTTTTCGACACCTACTACGCCCCCAACAACGCCGCCCTGGTCGTAGTCGGCGACTTCAATGCCAAGCAGACCAAGGAGTGGATCGCGAAGCACTTCGGCGACATCAAGTCCGGCCCGCCGATCAAGACCCCGGACATCAGCGAGCCCCGCCAGGAAAAGGAAAAGCGCGCCAAAAAGATCGATCTGCTGGCCAAGCGCCCGGCCCTGGCCATCGCCTACCACGTGCCCCAGCGCAACTCGCCGGAATATTTCGCCATGGCCATCCTCGACCAGCTTTTAGTGCAGGGCAACGACAGCCTGCTTCGCCAGGAATTGGTCAAGAAGCGCGGCTATACAGCAGAAGTGGAAGGCGGCATCAATCTCCTCGGGAACGCCTTCAACTATAACGGCCCCATGCTGTGGACCGCGTCGCTCATCCACGACGCCGAGGCTTCACCGGAGAAGATCCTCGAGGCCGTCGACGCCGTAATCGAGCCTCTACGCACCAAGCCGATCGATCAACAAATGCTGGACCTGGCGCGCGTCAAGCTGCGCTCCAGCTTCTACGACTCGGTCGGCGAGTTCAACGGCTTCGGTCGCGCCGACCTGCTGGCCAGCTTTGCTCTGTTTGACGACAATCCTGCCCGCATCAATGCCCTTGACGCTGAGTTCGCCAAGGTCACGCCAGATACGGTGCTAAAGGCGGCGCGCGAGTACCTGCGCCCCAGCAACCGCACCGTGCTGGTGCTCGAGCCCGGCGCTGAGGCCGCGCCGAAGGGAAATTAGGGAGGCACACATGAAGCGACTGATCAAGCTCTTGGCAACCGGCACACTGGCTGCGGTGATCCTTCCTACGGCCGTTGCCCAGAAGCCGACGCCTCCACAGCCCGGCCCGCCCAAGCCCTTCACCGTTCCCAAGGCGGAAAAGTTCACGCTGCCTAACGGCCTCGCCATCACCATGGTTCCTTACGGCACCATCCCTAAGGTGGAAATCATGCTGGCCGTCCGCGCCGGCAACTTGAACGAAGCCGCCGAGCAGGTCTGGCTCGCTGACCTCACCGGCGAACTGCTGAAGGAAGGCACCAAGGCCAAGACCTCAGAAGCTGTCGACCAGCAGTTCGCGCGCATGGGCGGGCGCCTGGACGTGCAAGTCACGCCCGACCAGACGCTCATCAGTACCGACGTGTTGGGCGAGTACGCGCCCGACGCCGCCCGCCTGCTGGCTGAAGTGGTCACCACGCCACGCCTGCCAGCGTCGGAGCTGCCGCGCTTGAAGGCCGATGCACAGCGCCGCCTGGCCGTCGCCAAGACCCAGCCTCGCCAGATCGCTCTCGAGCGTTTCCGCAAGCTGCTCTACGGTGACCATCCCTACGGCCGCGTTTTCCCCACCGAGCCCATGCTGGCCAAATACGCCATCGAGGACGCGCAAAAGTTCTACGCGCAGAATTTCGGCGCGACACGCACCCACGTCTACGTGGCTGGCAAGTTCGATCCCGCCGCAGTAAAGTCGGCCCTCACCCAGGCCTTCGCCAAGTGGACCCGCGGGCCGGCCCCGCTGGTCAACATTCCCAAAGCCAACGCCCGGCGCACTTTCGAGCTCATCGAGCGTCCTGGCGCGGTGCAGTCCACGCTCTACCTTGGCCTGCCGGTAGTCGACCCCAGCCACGCCGACTACATCCCGCTGCAAGTGACGAACGCCATGCTGGGCGGCTCGTTCATCTCGCGCATCACCCAGAACATTCGCGAGAACAAGGGCTATACCTACTCGCCCTTCTCGCAGTTGTCGGCACGCTATCGCGACACCTACTGGGTCGAAGTTGCGGACGTGACCACCGCTGTCACCGGGCCGTCGCTCAAGGAAATCTTCGGCGAGATCGACGGCATGCGCAAAGGGCCGCCGCCCGCCGACGAACTTGCTCGCATCCAGCGCTACCTCTCGGGCGTGTTCGTGCTGCAGAACTCGACTCGCGAAGGCGTCATCGGCCGGCTGAACTTCGTCAACCTGCATGGCCTGGGCGACGATTACTTGAGCACCTACGTGCAGAAGGTCAACGCCGTCACCGCCGCCGCCGTCCATCGCATGGCGCAGAAGTACGTTGATCCCGACCGCATGACCCTGGTCATCGTGGGCGACAAGCCCAAGATCAACGACCAGGTCGCGCCCTACGCCCAGGTCAGCATGAAGCAGTAGCCAGCGCTTGAGGCCACCGGGACCCTCGACCGGTGGCCTTCCTTTTCCAGAAGGTTCCGCCAGTTTGTCTTGTTATCCACAGTTTTTGTCACAGCGGCGTTCACTT
This sequence comes from Terriglobales bacterium, assembly GCA_036001865.1. Classification (GTDB taxonomy): domain Bacteria; phylum Acidobacteriota; class Terriglobia; order Terriglobales; family Acidobacteriaceae; genus DASYTX01. Next base: position 2,104 of record DASYTX010000189.1, on the reverse strand, counting down.
TTCGTTCGCATGGCCAAGGTCGTTGGCGCATGATTCCAAGGGACCAGTGTCGCTCACGTAGCCATGGCCAACCCCGGCGACTTCGCCTACACCGTCAAGCAGCAGGCCGACATCGTTCGCGTCATCGGCGACTACGTGAAGCTGAAGAAGTCCGGCGCGCAGAACTACTCCGGACTTTGTCCCTTCCACAACGAGAAGACGCCGTCATTCTCCCTGCACTCGACGCGCCAGTTCTATCACTGCTTTGGCTGCGGCGTTTCCGGCGACGTGCTCAGCTTCGTGCAGAAGATCGAGAACCTCACCTTCCCGGAAGCGGTCCGGGCGCTGGCCGAGAAGCTCGGCATCCCGCTGCCCAAACCAACCTTCAGCGGCCCGGCTGAGGCCCGCGACGCCCGCCTGCGCGCCGCCCTGCTCGACCTCCATGAGCGCGCCTGCGCCTTCTTTGAAGAACAACTGCGCCGCCCTGAGGGAGCGCGCGCCCGCGAGTATCTTTCCGGTCGCGGTCTCAGCGACGATGCCATCCGCACCTTCCGCATCGGCTACACCCCCGACTCCGGCTTTCTCCTTCGCGACCGCCTGAAGTCGGATTTCGACGAAGAGGCGCTGAAGGCCTCCGGCCTGTTCTCCTGGAAGCAGGAAGCGGAAGCCGCCGGTCGGGCCGCGCTCTACTCCAAATTCCGCAATCGCGTGCTCTTCCCCATCTCCAACGAGACCGGCAAGGTCATCGCGTTCACCGGCCGCACCCTCGACACCGGCGACAAAGCCGGCCCCAAGTATCTGAACTCGCCCGAAACCGCCATCTATTCCAAGTCGCGCGTGCTCTACAACCTCGACCGTGCGCGCGACGCCATGCGCAAGCTCGACTACGTCATCCTGGTCGAAGGCCAGATGGACTGCGTCTCCGTTTTCATGGCCGGCTTCCACAACGTGATTGCCAGCTCCGGCACCGCCTTCACCGAACCCCAGGTGCGCCTGCTCGCCCGCTATACCAGGAACATCATCGTCAACTTCGATCCCGACACCGCCGGTGCTGCCGCTGCCGACCGTTCGCTGGCTCTGCTGGTGGGCGAGGACTTTCGCGTACGGGTGCTGACGCTTGAGCCCGGGCTTGACCCTGACCTGTTTCTTCGCCGCCGTGGACGCGAGGCCTACGCCGCTGCCCTCAAAGGTTCTCAGAAGTACTTCGATTACCTTATCGACCGTGCCCGTGCCGCCTTCCCCCCGCGCACTCCCGAAGGCAAGGTCCAGGCCATCAATTTTCTGCTGCCGCACCTGCAGCGAGTGCCGCACCGCATCGCGCGCGACGAACTGGCCAACGACATCGCCCAGAAACTGGCCATCGACTCTGCCGTGCTCCGCCAGGAGTTGAAGCATGCCGCGACGACACGAACGGCGACAGTCAAAGCCGCGCCCGGGGTCCAAATCACCGAGGCCGAGCGCATTCTGATCCGCGCCCTGGTTCCGGTCGGCGAACTCCAGCCAGCGTCCAACGGTGACATCTCTGGTCACGATGCCTCTCCTGACCTCCGCCGCCAGGCGCAGTTCACTCTAACCACCGAAGGTCTGCATCATGGGCTGGCCACTGAGGCGCTGCTGCAGGTTCTGGCGGATGGGGATGAGCTCAGTGACCCCATGTCCCTGCCGCTCTCTGACGGTGACCGCCAGCTTGTGGCCGCCACCCTGATGCGCGACCACGAACCGTTGACCCTTGAGCTGCTGGAAGAAGCCTTCGCCGCTCTGCGCCGGCGCGGCCTTGAGCGCCAGCAGCGACACCTCAAGCAGCAGATCGCGGAGGCGGAGCGCCGCAACGACCTTTCTGCCTTGACCGAGCTTGTCGAGGAGAAGCAGAGGATTGACCGTGCTTTGTCGGCGGTTTGAGCGGCTCGGCGCCAATGCCGCAAGCCTGGCATGCCGGCCCGGGAGAAAACCTCAGAAACCAAGTAACCCCCTGTTTCATCTAAAGGTTAGAGGTGCTCTGATCAACAGGCGCGTAACGGGAGGGAAGGTTTTCTTGATCCGCGAAGGCGGCATTGTGCTAACATGAATGGGTTTCGGCATTGGGCACATTCCACTTTCCTCCCAGCGCAAGCCAGAGGTGACGGGC